>JAZNBM010000001.1:0-9939 GCA_045587045.1 Acutalibacteraceae bacterium
TTAGCTGTAAATGCTGCCATTATATTATTCCTCCTCTGCTGCTGCTTCGGGAGCTGTCTGCTCGCCCTGTCTGCCTTCGATAACTGCATCTGCCATTGCGCCTGCGATAAGCTTAACAGCGCGGATAGCGTCATCGTTGCCCGGGATTACGTAATCAACTTCGTCGGGCTCGCAGTTTGTGTCAACGATAGCAACGATCGGAATACCGAGCTTCTTTGCTTCAAGAACAGCGATCTTTTCTTTGCGGGGGTCAACGATGAACATAGCAGCGGGCTGCTTTTTCATTTCTGTGATACCGCCCATGAATTTTTCGAGCTTTTCGATTTCAAGTGTAAGCTTGGCAACTTCCTTCTTGGGAAGAAGATCAAATGTGCCGTCAGCTTCCATAGCCTTGAGCTGTGCAAGTCTCTTAATTCTCTTCTGGATTGTGTTGAAGTTTGTGAGCATACCGCCGAGCCAACGTGCGTTTACGTAAGGCATACCGCAACGGATAGCTTCTTCCTTAACGGAATCCTGAGCCTGCTTCTTTGTGCCGACGAAGAGAACTTCGCCGCCATGGGCTGCGATTTCACGGATGAACATATAAGCATCTTCGAGCTTCTTAACTGTTTTCTGAAGGTCGATGATGTAGATGCCGTTACGCTCTGTGAAGATGTACTCAGCCATCTTGGGGTTCCATCTTCTGGTCTGGTGACCGAAGTGAACGCCTGCTTCGAGTAATTGTTTCATTGATACTACTGACATGATTTTTTCCTCCTAAGTTAAATTTGTATCTAATGTCAGATACGAACCGCCGCAAGGTCTGATATTAACACGGTTTTTGACACCGCACTTATAATAAGAATAACCCTGCGTGTGATTTGCTCGAGGATTATAACATATTGCAAAGCAAAATGCAAGTGTTATTTTAAAATATTTCTATTATAAAAGAATTTTGTTATTTTATACATAAAACTCCGCCAAGGAAGCGTCCATTGACGGAGTTTTAACAATAAATCAATTAGATTATGCCGTGGAAATTATTCACGGTGCCACTTAACACCCTGTGCGGTATCCTCAAGAACAATGCCCATAGCCTTGAGTTCGTCACGGATTCTGTCGGCTTCTGCCCAGTTTTTATCTTTTCTTGCCTGTGTTCTTGCCTCAATCATAGCATCAATATCGGCATCAAGAACCTCTGTCTGACGGTTATAAACAAGACCGAGAACACCTGTAAGCTCATCAAAAATCTTTGCGGCATATTCAGCTGTTGCCTTGCTTTCGCCCTTTCCTATAACAAGAGTGTTGATATCTCTTACAAGCTCGAATACTGCGGCAATACCGTCAGCTGTATTAAGGTCATCATCCATAGCCTCGATGAACTGTGCAACTCTCTTGTCAAACTGCTCCTTGACAGCGGCATTCAGTTCGCCTTCGGGTGCGTTTTTGAGCTCAAAATCAATGCTGTCTCGGCAAGTGTAAAGTCTTGTGAGTGAAGCCTTGCACTGCTCGATGATATCAATGCTGTAGTTGATGGGGCTTCTGTATGAAGATGAAATCATAAGGTAACGGATGGGCTCGTAGCCGTAAACGGAAGCAACGTCACGGACCGTTTTGAAGTTGCCGAGTGACTTTGACATCTTAACGTTATCAACGTTAATATAACCGTTATGCATCCAGTATTTTGCAAAGGGTTTGCCTGTGAAGCATTCACTCTGTGCGATTTCGTTTTCGTGATGAGGGAATACAAGGTCCTGACCGCCGCAGTGGATATCAATGCTTTCGCCGAGATATCTGCAAACCATTGCGGAGCATTCGATATGCCAGCCGGGTCTGCCCTTGCCCCAGGGTGAATCCCAATAGGGCTCACCGGGTTTAGCGGCTTTCCAGAGAGCGAAATCCATGGGGTCTCTCTTTATATCGCCAACCATAATTCTTGCGCCCGCTTCAAGCTCTTCGAGCGGCTGATGTGAAAGCTTGCCGTATTCGTTAAATGTCTTTGTGCTGAAATAAACGTCACCGTCAACTTCATATGCGTGGCCGTTATCGATAAGACCGCTTACGATTTCGATAATCTTATCAATGTTTTCGGTTGCAAGAGGATGAACGGTTGCAGGCTTGAAATTAAGACCCTTTGCATCTGTCCAGAATTCCTCAATATATTTCTTTGAGACGGTTTCGTAATCTGTGCCCTCTTCATTTGCACGCTTGATGATTTTGTCGTCGATATCGGTGAAATTCTGAACAAAGGTTACGTCATAGCCTCTGTACTCAAGATATCTGCGAAGAACGTCGAAAACGCAGATGGGTCTGGCATTGCCGATGTGAATGAAGTTATAAACGGTGGGACCGCAGGCATAGATTTTGACCTTGCCTTCTTCAATGGGAACAAAATCAACTTTTTCTTTTTTTAACGTGTTAAAAACTTTCATATTTTAAGCCTCCAAATTGAGTATATTTTTTAAACTTATTATTTCTGCTTCGAGCCTTGCAATTTCATTTGCAACGGGGTCGGGAATATCTACCTGGTTGAGGTCGTCAACCCTGATGCCGTCTCTCTTCACAACCCTTGCCGGTACACCGACAGCTGTAGAATTCTGGGGAATATCGTGAAGCACAACCGCACCTGCCGCAATACGCGAATTATCGCCGATTTCAAGCGGACCAAGCACTTTTGCACCTGCACCGATCATAACGTTGTTGCCGATTGTGGGGTGACGTTTACCTGTATCTTTACCCGTGCCGCCGAGGGTTACGCCCTGGTAAATCGTTACGTCATCGCCGATTATTGCGGTTTCACCGATAACAACGCCTGTGCCGTGGTCAATGAAAAAGCGTTTGCCGATCTGTACGGCAGGGTGGATTTCAACACCTGTTTTCTTTGATGCCCTCTGCGAAATCCAGCGAGCCATAAAGAACATTTTGTGGCGGTAAAACCAGTTTGCTTTTCTGTGAAGCCTGATGGCTTTGAGACCGGGATAAAGCAAAAATATTTCCAATGCCGAACGTGCGGCAGGGTCACGCGATTTAACACACGCGATATCCTCCCGTAGCTGTCTGAACATCAATACACCTCCAAAAAAACAAAAAGCTCCGCAGTCAAAAAAGACTACGGAGGCGTAAAAACGCGGTTCCACTCCTGTTTGTAACTCAAGGGTTAACCCAATCTTTAACGCAGATTATACGCACAGAGATACTGCAAATTTCCCCCTGTGTGCCGTCGGGTGCACTTCACCGAAACCGACATAAGGAACATTCCAGCAAGCTGTTCCCTCTCTGTTATGCCGCAAAACGGATACTCTCCCGCCGATTGCATTTAAATATCATAATCATTATATGAATATCGAATATAAAAGTCAACAGTGAAAATTAACAAAATCACATATTAATATCGATAACTTTTACACCGTCAACAATATATTTGATACCTGAAATAACGGTGAGTACTGCAGTTATGCCGAGCAATACGTTTGAAATGAGAGAAAGCAGACCGAAATCCCAACCAAAAATTTCAAAAAACGGTATGGCAATCATAATGCCGATGGAAAATACCATCTGGCTGACTGTTTTGAGTTTGCCCCAGATACCTGCAGGGATAACAACACCCTGTGACGATGCAACGAGCCTGAATGATGTAACAAGGAATTCTCTGGTGAGAACAATCATAATAATCCATATATTGCAAAGACCGAGCTGCATAAACGCAAGCAGTGCGGCAGTGGTGAGCATTTTATCGGCAAGAGGATCGCAGAGCTTACCGAAATTGGTTATAAGGTTATGTTTTCTGGCAATTTTGCCGTCGAGCATATCTGTCAGCGATGCAACTATAAAAATTGCAACAGCAACAAAATAATGAAATTTAAAATTAATCATCATCGCCGCCAGATAAAACGGCGTGAGCACAATTCTGAGCACAGTTAATTTATTGGGTAAATTCATTTCTCTCTCCGTAAAAATCAGGTAATGTCTTTGCCGATAAGGTCATAATCATTTACGCCGATAACCTCAACGTCGGCAAAATCGCCGCAGTTATAATGATTATCAGATGTGAAATTGATCTTGCCGTCGATTTCGGGTGCATCCATATATGTTCTGCCGCTGTAGCTGTCTGAATAGCCGTCATAATCCTCAACAAGAACTTTATAAATCTTTCCGATTCTTTCATGATTCTTAAGGTTGACGATTTCAAGCTGGTCGCCCATAATAATTTCACCTCTGCGAAGCTTGGTTTCGTCATCAACAACATCCTCCAAATTATATGCAGGAGTACCCTCCTGGGGTGAATATGAGAAACAGCCGAGCCTGTCGAATTCAACTTCATTGATGAACTCGGCAAGGGTTTCAAACTCCTTTTCGCCCTCACCGGGGAAGCCGATTATAAAGGTTGTTCTAATAACCGCATCGGGCATAGCCTCGCGGATTTTTGCTATGGTATTACGAAGGAATTCGCTATCTCCCCTTCTATTCATAGCCTTGAGAATTTTATCGTCGGCGTGCTGAAGCGGAAGATCAATATAATGAAGAACTTTTGGTTGGCGAGCCATTGTTTCAAGAAGCTCGTCGGTGATTTTATCGGGATAACAATAAAGCAGACGAATCCACTCAATGCCGTCGATTTCGCAAAGAGCATCAAGCAACTCAGGCAGACGAAGCTTGCCGTAAAGGTCGATACCGTAGTTTGTGGTATCCTGCGCGATAAGAATGAGCTCTTTTGTGCCTGCATCGGCAAGAGCCTTTGCTTCATCGATAAGAGTTTCGAACTCAACACTTCTGAAATCGCCTCTGATTGAGGGAATTGCGCAATATGTGCAACGGTTGGAGCAGCCATCTGCAATCTTGAGATATGCCCAGTGCTCGGGTGTTGTGAGCAGTCTTTCGCCTGTGAGCGGTAGATTAGTGTTATCGGGCATTTCATAGACTTTTTCACCCTGAATAACACGCTTGACTATGTCGGCTATATCGGCATTGGCACCGATACCGACAACGGCATCGACTTCGGGGATTTCGTCAAAAATTTCCTGCTTATGGCGCTGTGCAAGGCAACCTGTTACAATGATTTTATCAACAATGCCTTCATCTTTGAGCTGAGCCATATCAAGTATATTTTCGATAGCTTCACGCTTTGCGTCGTCAATGAAACCGCAGGTGTTGATAATTACGGCATTGACGCCCTCATACAAATCTGCGATTTCAAATTCATTTTTATCAAGCGTGGCAAGCATTCTTTCTGTGTCAACCTGATTTTTGGGACAGCCGAGAGAAATAATTCCGATTTTATACATCGCCAAAATCCTCCGTTTCGATTTGATACTGCCGAAGAGCGCTGTTGATATCAGACCATCTGTAACCCAGACGCTGAAGTGCCGCAACGGTTTTTCTGATGCCTTTTTCGTCATTAAGACTACGGTAATATTTTTTATTCAATAAATCTATAATACGCAAAATCGGGTCGTTGTCAAGCTTTTCGGCGGCATTGAGGGCAATTTCACGCGAAATTCCTCGTCTGCACAGCTCGTTTACGATGCCGTTTATGCTCATTCCCTTGCGCTCAAAAAGGTCTTTTGCGTAAATTTCCGCTACCCTTTCATCGTCGATATAGCGGTATTCCTTTAGCTTTTCGACAGCATTGATTGCGTATTCTTTTTTGTGACCTTTCTGCACAAGCTTTGAAACAAGCTCCTTTTCGCTGTGGTCTCGGTATGAGAGCAGGCGCAGACCTGCAATAAAAGCACAGCGAGAGCCGACGGCATCGAGAAATGCCGCCGACTCTTCTTCATTAAGTTCATCTTTGCCGCAATAAGGGCAGCTGAACCAATACTCGGCGTCAACTGTGAAGGAATATTCACCGTCGCAGAGTATATGAATCTTATTCTGTTTTCCCTTACTGACGGATATTTTCATTATTATTCGTCATCATCGACAATGATATCAAGCTTTGCTCTGGCGCTTGATTTGGTTGTGGGCTGGGGTGCAGAAACTGCAGGGATATCGGCTACAGGCTTTTTGGGCTTGCTTGCGTTTGCAGCTTCCTTAAGCGCAGCAACAACTTTATCGTTGATTTCTTTAAAGAGTTCAGGGTTATTGATAAGAAGCTCTCTGGTGTTGTCACGACCCTGTGCAAGACGCATATCACCATAGGAGAACCAAGCACCGCTCTTCTGGATTATGTTAAATTTAACGCCGAGATCAACAATTTCGCCGTCACGGGAGATACCTCTGCCGTAAAGAATGTCAAACTCCGCTTCTTTGAAAGGAGGAGCAACCTTGTTTTTTACTATCTTGGCTCTTGTGCGGTTACCGATAATTTCACTGCCGTTGCCTTTAAGAGCTTCGGAACGGCGAACCTCGATACGCATTGTTGAATAGAATTTGAGTGCACGGCCGCCTGTTGTAACTTCGGGGTTACCGTAAATTACGCCGACCTTCTCACGAAGCTGGTTGATAAATATAATAATTGTATTTGACTTGGCAACTGCACCTGCAATTTTACGAAGAGCCTGTGACATAAGTCTTGCGTGTGCACCGACATGGGAATCACCCATCTCACCCTCAATTTCAGAACGGGGAACAAGAGCTGCAACAGAGTCAATAACAACAACGTCAAGAGCGCCTGAACGGACAAGAGCTTCGGCAATTTCAAGAGCCTGCTCGCCGTTGTCGGGCTGAGAAACAAGAAGTGAATCAACATCAACGCCGAGATTTGAAGCATAGTTGGGGTCAAGAGCGTGTTCTGCATCGATGAAGGCTGCTTCGCCGCCCTGCTTCTGTGCCTCTGCGATAACCGTGAGTGCAAGTGTGGTTTTACCTGATGATTCGGGACCGTAGATTTCGATAATTCTGCCTCTGGGCATACCGCCGATGCCTGTTGCAGCATCGAGAGAAATTGAACCTGTTGAGATAGCTTCAACGTTCATTCCTGTATTTTCGCCCAGTCGCATAATGGTGCCTTTGCCGTAAGCTTTCTCAATTTGGGCAAGTGCGGTTTCAAGAGCTTTCTTTTTATCAGCCATAGAAATTACCTCCAAACGTCATACAAACAAATGTTCTATCGGTATTGTATAACAAAAGAACAAAAAATGCAATAGAAAATACAAAATTTTTTTAATTTTTTAAAAGTTAAAAAAAATATAAAAAAACACTTGCAATTTGTAACGAAACCTGTTAATATATCATCTGTTAATGACTAAAAAGGAGGTGTGACACATGGCAAAATGTGAATTCTGCGGTAAAAATGTGTCATTCGGCATTCAGGTTTCCCACTCACACAGACGTTCAAACAGAACATGGAAGCCCAACGTTAAAAGAGTCAAGGCAGTTGTAAACGGTACTCCCAAGAGAGTTTATGCTTGCACACGTTGCCTTCGCTCAGGTAAGGTTACAAGAGCTGTTTGATTAAAACGCATGATTAAGAGACTGCATTTTAGCGGTCTCTTTTTCTTTTTATCTGCAACTGAAAAGTAAAATCAATTAATCACCTGCAGTTTATTTCCAATTTCAATTTTAAACTTGATTTCTGGATTATCATTGTTCAAAAAAATGCACAATAATAAATGTTTTAAATATACAATTTTTTTATAAAAAACTATTCCAATTATATATTGTTCTGTGCTATAATAAATTGATTGAGCAAAAATTGTAAACGGAGATTATATAATGAGTTATTCTGTCAATCCAAAGCTATACAGGTCAACTTTCGGCGTACCGACAGAGATTGTTGATGAGCACCTTAAAATGGCAAGTAAAGACCAGCTTATGGTGCTTCTGTGGATTCTCAAAAACTGCCCCGACTCGGCTGACCTCTATGAGATGAGTGAAAAACTTAATATTGACCCGAGAGATGCAATAGATTATCTTGATTATTGGCTGGATAAGGGTGTGCTTGCTTCCGACGGCAAATTCCGCGAAAAGAAGCCCGAGCCGGAATACACAGCCGCCAAAGTCAAGCCTGAAACACCCGTGGCTCAGGTAAAAACAGAAGCCAAAACCCAGACAGTTGAAACTCAAGCAGATTTCGAGCCTTCAAGACCTTCAAGTGCGGAAATTGCAATCAGGCTTGAGGAATCGCCTGAAATTGCGCATCTTTTCAACGATGCACAGTCAAAGCTTGGCAAAACCATCGGCTACGACGGTCAGTGTACACTGCTTTTGCTCCACGACCACTACGGCTTGCCTGCATCGGTTTTGTTTATGCTGATTGAATATTGCGTATCTGTCGGCAAAACAAACTATGCTTATATCAAAACCGTGGGCAAAGACTGGGGTCTGCGTGAGGTTGACACCGTTGAAAAAGCTGCGGAGCAGATTGCGGCGCTCAACAGCATCAACCGTGTATGGCGTGCGCTTGCAACAAATGCCGGTCTTTCAAACACAAGACCCACAACAAAACAAACTCCCTATCTCAAGAGATGGATTACAGAATACAAGTATAATGATGAAATGATTATATATGCTTATGAGGAAACAATTAATCTGATAGGCAAATTCAGAATCAATTATACCGATTCTATCCTCAAAACTTGGTCGGAATCAGGCTATAAAACACCCGATGACGTTGAAAAAGGCAGAATTATGCTGACAGAATCAACCAAAAAGAAAGCGGCAAAACCTGTTGCCGCAAAGGAGCCTGAAAGAACGGCATCCTATGACCTTGACGAATTCGAGGAGCGTTCACTTCACGGTGCGCTTAAATACAGAAAGAAGAATAAAGAATGAGTTACTCAAAAGAAACACTTCTTAAAGCAACGCAGATTCTTGAGGGCAGACGCAGTAAGGCACAGAGCATCCAGACCGCACGCCATGCAGAGGTTCTTGCAAAGGTGCCTGAAATAGCAGAATATGAAACAAAGCTTTCACAGAGTGGACTTGCCGTTGTTAAAGCTCTGGGTATGGGTAAGGAAGATGCACAAAGCTATATTGAACGCCTTGCACAGATTAACGGTGAAATACAAGCGCTCATCAAAACCGCTCTGCTTGAAAACGGCTACCCCGAAAACTATCTCGAAACACCATATATCTGCAAAAATTGTGAGGATACGGGTTTTGTGGAGGGTTATGTCTGCGAATGCAGAACTCAGCTGCTTAAAAACATAGCAAAAGAAAGCCTTGCCAGCGTTTCACAGAGTGCGGATTGCACTTTTGATAACTTTATGCTTGATTATTATCCCCTGCCTTCCGACGAAGCAACAGGTGTTTCGGCACAGAAGAGAATGGCGGAAATTGCGGAATACTGCAAAAGCTATGCCGAAGATTTCGGCACAGGCTCGGACAGCCTTTATATGCACGGTGCAACGGGTCTTGGCAAAACACATCTTTCGCTTGCAATAGCGAACGTTGTTGCCGAAAACGGCTTCAAGGTTATTTATGATAGCGCGCAGAATATTCTCTCATCGCTTGAAAGAGAAAAATTCAGCTACGGCAACAGCGGTCAGCGTGAAAAAGAAATTTTTGACTGCGATTTGCTTATAATCGATGACCTCGGCTCTGAATTCACAACACAATTCACCGTGGCGGCGGTTTATAACATCATCAATACACGCCTCAACCGCTCAAAGCCTGTTATAATCAGCACAAATCTGACTAAAAACGAGCTTGAAGCAAAATACACACAGCGTGTTATGTCACGAATCATCGGCGGCTACGTATCACTGCTTTTCCTGGGAAAAGACATCAGACAGTTAAAAAACAGATTTTAAGGTGAAGAAATGGATATTATCAGAGAATTGACACAGCAGTTCAATCTGCAGACATGGCAGGTTGAAAATACAGTTAAATTAATTGACGAAGGTAACACAATCCCCTTTATTGCACGATACAGAAAGGAAGCTCACGGCACTCTTGATGACCAGATTATCAGAGAGCTTTCGGAAAGACTTGAATACCTTCGCAACCTTGACAAAAGACGTGAAGAGGTCAGGGCACTTATCGACGGTCAGGAAAAGCTTACCGACGAGATTTCCGCCG
>JAZNBM010000002.1:0-26044 GCA_045587045.1 Acutalibacteraceae bacterium
TCCAGTCCTGTTTTAACAGGCAATTTAATAATCGGAAGAGTTCCCGAGCGGCCAAAGGGAGCAGACTGTAAATCTGCCGTCAACGACTTCGGTGGTTCGAATCCACCCTCTTCCACCAGTTAAAGCCTATACCATTTGGTATAGGCTTTAATTATTACGGGTAGACTTAAAACCCGATTAAAAAATTCTCATTATTTCTGCACAAAAGCATCTACATATATTGACAACAACGCACTAATGTGTTATACTTTATAACAACACAAAAAGGAGGTATTCTATTATGGATAACAGAGTATTATTCGGTGTTATGTGCCTTCTCTTTAACTGCTACGGTGTTCCTTGCTTCATGCAGGGTGATTCCAAAAAAGGCGTTAAGAGAATAATTTTCGGCATTATTTCTTGCGGTGTCATTGCACTCATCAACGAAATCAAGGGCATCATCATGGGCATCGAAATCCTTAAGATGAGCGACGAAGAATATGCTGCCAGAAAGGGCACATTCGACAGCGGTATCCCCTCATAATCAGCCGTCTGTTGCTGACATATTCGATTCAGAATGAAAATCTCAAACCCAAAAGATAAAATTATCACCACAATTGCAATTGTGGTGATAATTGCTGTTATGTATATTTTTGAATTACCGTGTCCATTTGTCAGATTTCTTCATATTCAATGTGCAGGTTGCGGTATGACGCGCGCATACCTTTCATTGTTAGATTTAAACATAAAGCAAGCCTTTATGTTTCATCCAATGTTCTGGTCTGTGCCTATTTTGTATGCAATTTATCTTTTTGACGGCAAAATTTTCAAAAAAAACTGGGCAAATAACCTTTTATCAATTCCGATATACGTCGGTTTTTTCGCCGTATGGATTTTCAGATTAATAACGTCATTTTAATGCAACGCAAACCCCCGTTCGTTTTGAACAGGGGTCTTTTCTTTTTATATTGCTTTTATTGCGGCGTGTAAGCATTCAGAATTTCGGTTATATCCTGCGTGCAAATATTACTGCCGAGAATATCGCCGTTTGCGCTGAAACAGATTGCGCGGATATCTCTCGGGTCTTCCTGATAAGGATTTTTGATTTCTTTGCTCGGTTCAAAATATTCACCAAGATATTTTAATGCGTTTCCGCTTGGGAATATCACGTTTCCCTCCCCTGTTTCAATGCCTATATGATTAAACTCGGCAAGAATCTCCCTTGTTTTGGTGTTATAAGGATTACAGTCATCAGCGCAGACAAGCCACGCAGGATGAACTCGCAATTTAACCTCGGGAAAGTTCACTGCATTTGCAAACGTTTTGACGTATTCAAGCGGAATTGTTTCCTGATGAAAAGCATCCACCGAAATCAGAATTTCATTGACTCCGCTTTCAATTATCGCCTTTGCAACAAGCTTGATTTTATCAATATTCCTGCTGAAATATCCGTTGGTTATGAGCTGTCTTTGTGGGATATTCATTTCTTTTGCGGCTTTATGAATTTCACAAACGGTTTCGTGGCAAAGCAAAGGCTCGCCGCCAAAGGTCATAACGGATTTGATATTATATTCTTTGGCGATTTTGCGCACCGCATCAGCCGCTGAAGCTTTATCAATGCTTTCGCCACCTTTATGCTCGCCCTGTGAGCAGTGTTTGCACCTGCCCGTGCAAGCCATAGTGACAACAAACTCTATGCGGTTAAGGTTTTTAAGGTGTTTGTTCATAAATTGTTCCTCGAATAAAACCATTCCAAAAAATCGGAATAGTTTCCTTTAAAATGATAGCTTTTTCCGTTTTTATTGACCCCGATATTAGTCAACCCGAGCTTTTTGAGAATACCTGTTGATTTGCTGTTGCTGACATTTGCATATGCTTCGACATACTTGATATCTTCTCTTATATGGGAAATAACAAATCCGTATAACGCTCTGAAAACACCTTTGCCCTGATACTCGGATTTAAACTGGATTTCTTCCATCATAAATGTATCAGCATTGGTGTAATATTGAAAAAATCCGATAAGATTATCGTCATCTTTAATAAGAATTATCTGCCTTTCTGCTCTTTGCAGACCGTCACTGACTGCATCAGACCACAAAGCAAAATCCTCTTCACGGCTGTTGCCTGTTGGTGCAATAACAGTCATATTATCGGCAAGGATATCAAAAATCTGCCTTGCAACAGTTTGAAAATCAGGTTTGTTGAGGTAACTGAACGAAACTGTACTTTCATATTGCATAAAAATAAATTCTGCTGTTTTGTTAAATCTGTCGATAATTGTATCTCTGTATTTCTCAACGAAGCCACACTTAAGATAACATTTTATTGCACGTTCATTCCACAAGCGAGCCTGTACCCAGATTTCTTTGCGCGAATATCTTCTTTTACATTCAAGTATGGTTTGGTTTAAGAATGTTTCACCCATACCCTGACCGCAGAATTGTGGAGCAATACCGATTCCTATATTAATTTTGTGCTCTTTTGAAATGATGCTTGTATACGCAACAAGAGTTCCGTTATTCCAAAAGCAGATGTAATTATCTGCTTTTTCGATTTTGGTTATGGCTGCCTGTTCGTTGAACGCTGCTTCATAGGTCAGATAATCATAAACATCGTATGGCGGTTCGTATCGCCAAGAGCAAATTTGCTTTGCAGCCTCAACGGTCATTGGTTTAATGTCGGTTATTTTCATTTCAAAACATCTCTTTTGTAATTTTTAGTTAACCACTCAACAGATTGCTTCAATCCGCCAATCGTTTTTGTTTCCAAAACCACACGGCAGTTTCGTTCATTGGTAAGGCTGATATATTTTTCAATATTCATTTCGCCTGTACCGAGTGCGAGGTGATTTTTCTTCCCTTTTGCATCGTGCAAATGAATATGGTGCAGACGGTCTTTGTGCTTCATTATAAAATCCTCGTCTGTTCCGCCAATGCCGTGATTATGTCCCACGTCAAAAGTCAGAGCAAAAGCCCTGCTTTCCAAAAGCTGTTCAATAGCTTCTTTCTGAAAATCTTCATAGCCGTCGCAATTCTCGATACATATTTTTATATCGGCGTCGCCGATAGCATTTTCACACATATTTCTGAAAGTAACAATACTTTTGAGATACTGCTCTTTGTATTCCGAGAAAAGATAAACCTTTCTGTCGGGCAAGGTGAAATAAACGCCTTTTGCCATATGCATATTAATCACTCTGACCCCAAGCTGTTTTGCAATTTCAATTGTATCAGCAACAGTTTTTGTATAAGCCTGAGCAACATAAGAGTTGAAATCGCTGACGTTCAGATTTTCGTCCAGGTGAACGGTGTAAAAAACACTGTATTTATTGGCGATGCTTTTGAAAAATTCAACATCAATTTTATCAAGCTGATATTGCGGCATATTCATATTGAGTTCGATGAAATCAAGTCCCAATTCCACACACAGTTTCGCACACTCTTCAAGCGTGCTTGCTTCAATCAATGTGGGCATACCGTAATGCAGTTTCATAATTATACCTCAACTCTATATTCTCTTCATCAGTTTAAAATACTCACCGTCTTTGTCTGCACCGTCAAACAGCACTTGTGTGAATCCGTATTTTTTGTATAAGTGCAGGGCATTTACGTTGTCTTTATCAACGCCGATTGTCATTTCGGAATAGCCCATATGCTTTGCTTTTTCGATAAGGAATTCCAAAATTTCACTGCCGATACCGCAGTTTCTGTGTTCCTTTTTCACTATCATTCTTGAAACGTAAATGCGTTTGTCGGGAACAGTGTAATCGGGGTCGCCTGCATCCAAAACCAACGCACCCTCACCGATGAATTCACCGTTGATTTTATAAATAAACACAATGCGGTTGCCCGATTTTATCTCTTCAAGCCACTTATCGGCAAGCGGTTGCGACTTCATATTCCAGATGTTTGAGCATTTGTGATAATCTTCGGGAGCAAGAGGCTCAATTGTAATTTGTTTATCCGATATATTTTTCATAAACTCATCAACCTGCCGCTGTGTTTTAAGCACAACGGTTTTTTCTTTATATTTCTTTGCGATTTCGGCATAGGTCTGCCGTCTTTGCTTATTTCTGCAACCAAACAACGTAAACTTCACAAACCACCAATTCAAATCGTTTTTATAACCGTCTTTTCTGCGTGATTTTGTTCTTTTAATTGCACGGTGAAAGCAGGTTATTCGCGGAAGCAAAAGCAGCACTATTCTATCCGCACTTTCAAGCCGCTCTCTGTAATACAGATAATCATAATAACCATCGATTATCCAGCTCTCATTTGCCATAAAATCAGAAACCTGCGGTAACACCAGCGAATCGTCAATCGGTTTCCATTCCTTATCCCATTTGATTTCATCAAGGTGAAGAACGGGTATTTTTTTCTTTTCGGATATGTAATCGGACAAATACGTTTTGCCGCTGCCGGCATATCCCAGAACTGCAATTTTCATTTTATCACCTAATGTTTTTCAGGTACTCATCGGCATCTTTTCTTGATTTAAAAATAACCGCCTGTTTTTCTGCCTTATATTTTTCAATCAGCTCATATATCTTCGGCAAAGTTGTTTGCGGAAATTCTTCAATAAATCTCATAAATTCGGGGTCAGGCTCTGTTTCAAGCCACGGCAGATCATAACGTTCTTTTCCGATACGTTCGGTTGCTCCCTGCAAGCAGACCTCTGTCGGCAAATCAAAAAGAAAAACCGTATCGCATTCTTTCAGCCGCATCTCAATTGTTCTGCTGTAATTGCCGTCAATTATCCACTCGGGTGTCGCAAATATTTCCGCAATTCTTTGGTCAAACTCTTCTCTCGGAATATGCGTTTTATCAGGCTTATGCCATACGGCATCCAGATAATACAGCGGCAAACCCGTGATTTTATTAAGTTTTTCCGCAAAGGTTGTTTTTCCGCTGCCCGGGCAACCAATTACAATTACTTTTTTCATTGTCATTCCTCTACAAAGATTTTCTCCATTATCGCACTTCCGCCGTGGTCTTCGATTACTTTAAAGCCGTTTTTCTCATACATCGCATATGATACGGGAGTGTGCTTGAAAACATTGAGCACCATTTTTGAAAAACCTTTTTTACGTGCATCTTCCTGAAGCTTCACAAGTGCACTTTTTCCATATCCCTTGCCTCTGTATTCCTCTTTTATCACATTCTCGGTTACAAATGCGGCGTTTTCTTCAAACGGACTTTTCTGATAACCGATAACGCCGATTTTTTCACTTTTTTCATTCACAACAATATAAAGGTAGTTATCGGCAGAATCCGCACCGTTGGGGAACACGTCACGAAACTCGCTTTTTGCCGCTTTCAATGCCTTGAATCTGAATTTTTCATCGCCCGATTTTATCAGGTGATCGGCATAAGCCTTTGCCGACCATTTTGAATACTCCTTGAATTCATCGCTGTTCATTCGCTTGAAGCTGATTTGTTTTAAATTGTTTTCCATAAAAATCCTTCTTTTACTTTTTCGCTTTAATTATCAAAAAATTGGGTTTGATATATTCTTTTTTCCATGCAGGCACTTTTTCAATCACCCGGTCTTCGGGTGTGGGTTCACATACCGCTTCAACAACAAAGCCTGCGTTTGCAAGTGCATTGATAATATTGCTGAAAGTGCGGTGATATTTTATAACGCCATCGACATACCAATGAATTTTGCGTTCGCCGGGTTGGTTGTAGTTTGAAAAAGTATAGGAAACTTTTTCTCCGTTTTCATCTTTATTGAAATGACCTGCACCGTCAACGGTTGAGGTGATAATAGGATGTTCCTGTGAGAACAAAAGCTGACCGCCTTCACTCAGAACGGAATACATATCCTTTGCGAAAGCATCAAAATCTTTAACGTAGTGAAATGCAAGCGAACTGTAAATTAAATCAAACTTTTCATCGAGATTTGAAATTTCGGTCATGCTCATATTGCGGTATTCGATTTTACTGTGTGCGGATTCTTCTTTTGCAACGGCAAGCATCTTTTCGGATATATCAACGCCGACCACCCTTGCCGCACCTCTGCCCACGAAATCAATGCAATTGTGACCGTAGCCGCAACCCAAGTCAAGAACGGATTTGCCGTTCAAATCGGGCAGAAGCTTGCGCATTGCAGGCTGCTCAATCAAATCGTTGGCATTGCAATCGCTGTCACGCAGAGCCTTGTAGCCATTGAAAAACGTATCGTTGTCAAATATGTTTTGTGTGCTCATAAGGTGTTACCTCTTATAAATATTTCTGCATATAAACTAAATTTTGATAGGTACCGTCTTTGAGTTTGAAGAATTTCGGTTCCACCGATACAACCTGAAACCCGAATTTCTGATAAAGTGCTTTAGCACGGCTGTTCCCCTCGATAAATTCAAGGTCAACAATTTCTGTACCGTTATGTTGTCCTGCTGCTTTTACCAATTCTTTAAACATTGCTGAACCAATCCCGCGATTCCAATATTTTTTCTGAAGAGCAATACCCACCGTTGCTCTATGGGAAGTCTTGCTGCCGCTCTTAAAGGTAATGTCACAGTTGCCTGCAATTGCACCATCAACATAACAAGCAATAAACAATGTGTTCTGACTTTCACGAACATTATGAATAAATTTCTCTTCTCTTTCTACAGTAACACTCTCCCAATCTTCAATTGTGCGAGAAAGAAACTCTGTTTCACCACTGGATGTTTTTATACTGTTAAGTAACATTTCGGCATCTTCAATTTCGGGGGTTTTTAATATAGCCTCCAGACCATTTTTCAATACAATTTTCTTTGCTTCGAATATCATTCCAACACCTCCTAAAAACAAAACAGGCACCTCCGAAACGGAGATGCCTTGTAATTCACAGAAAGATATAAATTACATCAACCGCAAACGGACAAAACGGCTCTCCGATTCATTGCGTTAATCATCATTGTCATCTTGTCCACCTGCCTTTCGGTAATTTTTCTTCATTTTAACAGCAGTAAAAGAATTTGTCAATATTTTTCTGATTTTGAAATTTTTTCAAACCTTTTTGCCTATGCAGAAATCGTCCTCAACTGCGATGATTTCTGCTCTTATAATATCCTTTTCGTTCTCGGCGCCTATTACCTTAACAGGCGTGTAGTTTGCCGTGTAGCCCTGCACGAAACCGTTATGGAATTCTTCGGGCAGAACCTCAAGAACTTTTCCGATTTGCGATTTCAAAAAAGCTTCTCTTATCTTATCGGTTTCTTGGGTCATAACCGCCGCTCTTCTTGATTTTTCGGCGTTTTCAACCTGATTTGCCATTCTTGCCGCAGGGGTGCCCTCACGGCGTGAATACGGAAAAACGTGAACCTTTTCAAAGCCGACCTTCTTCACAAATGCAAGCGACACTTCAAAATCTTCTGCAGTTTCATCGGGGAATCCGACCATAACGTCGGTTGTGAGGGTTGTGCCGTCAAAGTTTTTGCGCAATTTTTCACACAGGGTAAAATATTCCTCTGCAGTATAGTGTCTGTTCATTTTCTTGAGTGTTTTGTTGCAGCCGCTCTGCAGAGAAATATGGAACTGCGGACAGAATTTTTCAATTGCCGCAAGCCTTGCGATAACATCATCTGTTATGTGGTCGGGTTCAAGCGAGCCGAGTCTGATTCTTTTTATGCCGTCAAATTCTGCCGCCGCTTCAACCGCTTCGGCAAGGCTTGAGCCAATATCCGTACCGTATGCCGAAAGATTGATGCCGACAAGCACTATTTCACAAAAACCGTTTTTCTCAAGCTGCGCAACCTCCGCCTTAAAAACGTCAAGCGGTTTTGAGCGCACCCTGCCCCTTGCATAAGGGATGATGCAGTATGAGCAGAAACGGTTGCAGCCGTCCTCGATTTTGACGTTTGCTCTTGTACGCTCACGGAAAGAATCAATGGTGTCACCATTAAAAGCTTCGCCGCTTTTATGCTCATCAACGGCTACAATCCTTCCGCCGCCGTTTATGTATTGCATTATGTATTCGTGAATCAGGTGGTTACTCTTGTTGCCGATGACAATATCGGCACTGTCAAGCTCTGCACTTGCCTGCGGAAAAGCCTGCGGCATACAGCCCGTGAGCAACACAAGGCTTTCAGGGTGAAGCTTTTTGAAACGGCGCACGCTCTGACGTGTTTTGCGGTCACTCTCTGCCGTTACGGTGCAGGAATTGATGATATAAACGTCGGCGTCTTCGCTCGCATCGCAGATAACAAAGCCGTGCTTTTCAAGATTCTGCGCCATCGCCTGTGATTCATATTGATTAACCTTGCAACCCAAGGTATAAAAAGCAGCTTTCATAATTTCGCCTTTCGGAAAGATTTTTTAATATTATAGCAGAAAAATCGGTGATAATCAACACTGCGGATAACATATATTGCTTTGAAGGGAGTTATGAGATATGAAAAAAATGATCAAAACTGCGGTGAGCTTGTTTGCGGCGCTTACCGTTGCTTTTTCATCGATGATTTTTGTCTGCGCCGAGGAAACTCTGCCCGTTGAAATCAAGGCAAAAGCCGCCGTGCTTATGGATGCTTCAACAGGCAAAATTCTGCTTAAGCATAACGAAAACGAAAAACTCTATCCGGCTTCGGTTACCAAAATTATGCCGCTGTTGATTGTGGTTGAAGCAATTGACTCGGGCAAAATCAAACTTAATGACGTCGTAACCGTTTCGGCTAACGCATCGTCAAAGGGCGGCTCGCAGATATGGCTCAAAGAGGGCGAGCAAATGACAGTTGACGATTTGCTCAAGGCAACTGCGGTATACAGCGCAAATGATGCCTGCACGGCGCTGGGAGAATACGTTGCAGGCAGCGAAGAGGCTTTTGTTGCTATGCTCAACAAGCGTGCCGCCGAACTTGGAATGAAAAATACATATTTTGAAAACTGCACAGGTCTTGATGATACTACAGAAAAACATCTCACAACCGCACTCGACGTGGCAACAATGAGCCGTGAGCTTTTGAAGCATGAAATGATTATAAATTATACCACCATATGGATGGATTCTTTGCGTGACGGCACAACGGAGCTAGTCAATACAAATAAGCTTGTGCGCTTTTTTGAAGGAACAACAGGTCTTAAAACAGGAACAACAGCAAAGGCTGGCTGTTGTGTTTCTGCAAGTGCAAAAAGAAACGGTACTCATCTGGTAGCGGTTGTGCTTGGCAGTGAAAACAGCAGTGACCGGTTTGAAACTGCCAAGGCTTTGCTTAACTGGGGTTTTTCAAACTATGTTACCGTAACGCCTGTAATTGACCCATCACTTATTCCCGAAGTGAAAATTATAAACGGCGTTAAAGACAACATTATGCCCGTTATTCCGATGCCCGAAGCCGTGCTCATTCCCAAGGGAAAAGAAGGTGAAATCAAGCAAAACATCGAACTTGCCGTTGATGCCGCCGCACCGGTTGAAAAGGGGCAAGTTCTGGGCAAAATATGCTTCACTTTGGGTGACGAAACACTTATGGAATACAAGCTGACATCACCCGAAACTGTAAACCCTTTAACCTTTACAACAGTACTTTTCAGGGTATTAAAAGCTGTCGCAAGCTAAACACATCAATAGTTTTAAGTTGCTTGTTTCAATGCAGCTATCACCGTAATTTTGTAAAGTACTTTCACTTTACAATGCGCGCATTACAAACCCGCCGCAGTCTGGCCGACTGCGGCGGTTAATTTTGGATTATTCAGAAGATTTTATGAAGATTATTCTTCGTCTTCATCCTTCTTCTTTCTTGTTGCGATGATTGCGATTGCGCCTGCTGCAGAGATTGTAGCAAGAGCAGCTATGCCTGAAACTGAACCTGTTGAGGGAATATCAACGTCTGCTTCTGATTCCCAGGTTGCTTCAAATACAAGGTCTTCCTTGGGCATCTTTTCGGGAACTTCGGGGTTCCAGCCAGCAAACTCGCTACCGTCCTTTGTGGGATCAGCAGGAACAGGAATCTTTGTGCCTGCAAGAACCTTGAAGGTCTTGTAAACTTCGCCGTCAACCATATATGTTACGGTGTAGGTGTTCTTTGCAATTTCGGATGCGCCCCAGAAGATGAGGATGCCGCCGATGATTGATGCACCACCGATGATTGCGCCTGTGCCGATGATGCCGGCAATTGCGCCGCCGCCGATTACTGTGCCGCCAACAATGATTGTAACAAAGTCTTTATCGATTTCCCACTGTGCCTCAAATGTCATATCGTGACCGGGCATTGTTTCGGGAACTGCGGGTTCCCAACCCTTGAATACATAACCGAATCTCTTGGGATCTGCAGGAACAGGGATTTCTTCGCCTTCAGCAAGAATGTGGAGAGCATGAGTTTCACCGTTTGCGATGAAGTGTGCTGAATACTTGCCTTCAGTCTTTTCTTTCCATGTTGCTACATATTCAAGATCGTTATCGGGCATTTCAGACTCAAGTGCGGGAGTCCAGCCTGCGAAGATGAGTTCAGGATTTGTGGGATGTGTGGGATCTGCGGGAGGCTCAATTTCTGAGCCGAAGGCTACGTCCTTATATTCTTCATAAACATTTGTCTTTGCATCATCATAGTAGAATGTAATGCTGTGCTTATGAGGTGTAAGAACTGCGATTGCCTTGAGGTCTGTGCCTTCCATTGTGTCAGGAATCTTTGTACCGTCCTCAAGTACCCAGCCGTCAAAGTCGAAGCCTGTTACTGTGGGTGCTTCGGGAAGAACGATTTCTTCGCCGGGATAGTAGCTGTCTGCCTGATGAACCTTTGTACCTACGTAGTAAGTAATTGTGTTCTTTTCCTTATCCTTCCACTGTGCAACAAGATTCATGGGAACTTCGCTTGTTGCAGGAATGCTTGTGTATACGGTGCCTGAAATTGTATCTTTCCAACCGGTGAGTTCTGCGTTTGCCTTGGTTACGGGAAGCTTACCTGTTGTATCGATAGCATCACCTGTGGTTTCAATCTTAGCAGTTGTACCGTCATCAAAAGTACCGCCGTTGGGATCAATTGTTACCTTTGCAACCCAGTCTGCCTTGATTGTTGTGTCTGCTGAGGGCATTGTGCCGTCAGGATTAAGACCTGACCAACCATCGAAGATGTAACCTTCTCTGGTGGGCTCTTCAATTGCGCCGTCAACCTTATCGCCTGCGTTGAACTTGTGGTTCTTTACGCTTGTGCCGTCTGAATACTTACCGCCGTTTGCATCAGCAATAAGGTTATTCTTGGTATCATCGGCATTCCATACAGCTGAGAATGTGAGATCCTTTGCAGGCATTGTGTTGGGAACAGCTGAATCCCAACCTGCGAATGAGTAACCGCTTCTTGTAATGTTAGCAGCTGTGGGAGCTGTGATAGCGTCGCCTTCCTTGAGGGTGTAAACCCAGCTTGTTTCGCCGTCAGAGAACTGACCGCCTGCTGCGTTGAAGGTTACTGTGTAGGTCTTGGCTTCTTCCTTAAGCCACTTACCTGTGAGTGTTACGGCATCTTCACCCATCTTGAATGTTGAGCCGGGAGCAACGGGAACGTTACCGTTATACCAGCCGTCAAACTTGTAGCCGTCAGCCTTGGGAGCTGCTGCAACTGTAATTGTCTGACCGTATTCATATGTGCCGCCTGCGGGAGGTGTTGCGCCTGCAGGAATGTCGCCTGTATATTCATACTTGAATGTTGCAGACTTAATCTTCCATGAAGCTGTGAGCTTGATGTTGTTTGCAGGCATATTGAATGCTGTGAGGAACTTACCGTCCTTATCAGTTACAAGCTTACCGCTTTCATCCATCCAACCTAAGAAATCATAGCCTTCTCTGGTTGTTGTGGGAACTTTCTCTACAAGTTCGCCTGTCTTGATGCTCTGGTCTGCAACTGACTTACCGCCGTTTGCATCAAAGCTGATTGTGTTATTGAGAGCTTCCCAAGCTGCGGTGTAGTTAATACCGCCAACGGGCTGCTTCTCGGGAATTGAAACGTAGCCTGTCTGACCGGCTGTTGTCCAGCCAAGGAACTTATAGCCTTCTCTTGTGGGTGTGCCCACGGGAGCAACTGTTGAAAGAACTGTTTCATAGGCAACATCTGCCTTTGAGAACGTTGCGTCGCCGTTTGAAAGAGCACCGCCGTTAGCATTGAGGATAACGGGGTATTTCTTTGCTGCCCAGATAGCCTTTACTGTTGTGCTTGCGCCGTCATCACCGATATCGCCCATTGTTTCGGGAAGAGCGGGTGACCATTCAACGAAATCATAACCGGGCTTTGTGGGAGCTGTGGGAGCTGTAACTTTTTCACCGTATTCAACGTCCATAGGAGGAACTGTTGAACCGCCGTCTGTATCAAAGTTGATGGTGTATTCTTCTACCTTCCACTGTGCCACAAGAACTGTGTCTTCGCCGGGCATTGTTGCGGGAAGTGCAGGTGACCAGTCAACAAATACATAGCCTTCTCTTGTGGGCTCGATTGCCTTGAGAGCGCTGAGGTCAGCCTTTTCCTGATGCTCGCTTACGTTTGTTGTTTTGCCGTCAGCAAATACGCCGCCGTTTGCATCAAGAGTAAGCTTATGGGTTTCGGGAATAATGCGTTCCCATACGCCGATGATTGTTACATCGTGTGCAGGCATAACGATTGATGTTACCTTGTCTTCGCCGTAATACCAACCTGCGAATTTGTATTCAGCAGTATCATCGGGAGCGATTGCAAGTGTGTGTGTTGTACCGGCCTGAATGTTTGTTTCGGTTGCAGGTGCTGTAGCAATACCTGCTATATTAAATGTATAAGATACGCTGTGGAATGTGGGATTCTTTTCCCATGTTGCCTTGAGTGTAAGGTCGTTGGCAGGCATCTTGAAGTTAGGATCAAGAACGTTACCTTCAGCGTCAGTTATGAGTGCACCGCTTTCATCCTGCCAGCCCTTGAAGGTGTGTCCTTCCTTGGTGGGAACAACGATGTCTGTTACGGGTGTGTCATAAACAACGGGAGTTGAAGGAATGTAGTTGCCGCCGTTTACATCATAGTTGATGTTGTAGGTTTCAGCCTTGAATTCACCGTAGAATGTTACGGGAGCAGCTGTCATTGTGTAAGTTGCATCAGCCTTTGCACCTGTGGGGCTGTTGATAAACCAACCTGTGAAGGTGTAGCCTGTGGGAACTGTTGCAGTGCCAACTTCAAATGCGCCGTCCTTGACTGTCTTTGTGGTGTCAGCAGGAATTGCGCCGCCTGCAGGAATGCCTGTTGTTGCAACATACTTAACGTCGTAGTTGATGAGCTCTGCATCGTTTGAATAGTCGTCGGAATCCTCCGCCTTTGTGCCTGCAGGGATGTCCCAACCTTCAAACTCATAACCCGGTTTGAGGTCATAATCAGGAGCAACAACCTCTTCGCCGTGGTCAAACGTTACTGTTTCTGTGAAGATTACGTCACCGTTTTCATCAGTGATGGTGAATGTGATGTCGTATGTCTTCTTTTCCCATTTTGCAGTGTAATCAACGTCACCTGCGATGTTGGGAACAGCACCTTCATAAACGAAGCCTGTTTCGCCGTCTTCCCAGCCCTTGAAATCAAAGCCTTCGAGTGTGGGAACAACGGGAAGTTCAACTGTCTGACCAAGTGTGCCCGTTACTGTGTACTGATTGCCTGAGTAACGGTCATCGTCTGCGGGAGCGTCAACAAATGCGCCGCTGTTTGCATCAAATACGATTGAATAGCTCTCAAGCTTGAAGAATGCGATAAGGTTGTTTTCCTGACCGTTCTTAACTTCGAGAGTGAGAACGTTGTTTACGTTAGTTGCATCGGGGATATTTGAGTTTGATGTGTAGAGGTCTTCGTACCAGATAGCTGTTACGCCTTCGGGAACGGTTGAACCCTTTTCGAGAATCTGAAGCTTTGTTCCTGCTTCAGCCTTGTGATTTGTTACGATAGGATCAAGATATGCGCCTGTTGCAGGATTTACTGCGTAAACTGTGATTGTGTAATCAACGGGACCGATTGCTTCCCACTGTGCTTCGAACTCAACGTCCTTGGCAGGCATTGTTGTCATAACAGGTGACCAGCCGGTGAACTTGTAATTATCTCTTGTGGGAGCTGCGGGAGCAGGAATTGTTGCGCCGTATTCAACTTCAAACTTTACGTTATCTGTTGAGCCGTCTGCAAATTCACCGCCGTTGGGGTTATAAATTGCATTGAACTTAAGGTTCTTATAAACTGCTGTGAGAGTTACGCTCTCTGCAGGGAATTTTGTGGGAGTATCAATAACTTTGCCTGTGCCGTCATTCCAACCGATGAATTCCATACCTTCGGGAGCTGTGGGAGCTGTGATTGCGGGGGCGATTGTTTCGTTTGCCTTGCCGCCGATGGGATCCATTGTTTCGGGTGAACCGCCGTTTGTATCAAAAGTGATTGTTACGTCGTTTGCTGTGGGAACTGCAGTAACGGTCATAACGCCGCCGTTTGCCATAAGCTCGCCCTTTTCATTCTTTGCAGGAATTGAAGTGGGAGGAGTTACGTCCCAAGCGAAGGTGTAGCCTGCTGCTGTGGGAAGAGCGGGAGCGGAAACTGCCGAACCGTATTCGCCTGTAACTGTTGTGATTTCTGCGCCTGTAAGACCGTTTACAAACTTAACGCTGTAAGCGTTCTTTGACCAGAGAGCCTTAACAACTGTGTCTTTACCGGGCATTGTTTCGGGAAGCTTTGTATCCCAACCTACGAAAGTATAGCCTTCCTTGGTTGTTGCGTTTGCGCCGGGAAGAAGCTTGGAAATATCTTCGCCGTATTTTTCCTTGATTGAATCAACGGGTGTGCCGCCGTCTGTATCAAATGAAAGAACGTATTCGCCCTTTACAAAGACTGCATTGAATTCAAGGTCTTCTTCGTCAATTGTTGCACCGTTTGCATCGGGGCTCCAAACAATGAACTTATAGCCTTCTTTGTCTTCGGGGTCATCGGGAAGGACTACTTCGCTGCCGCTTTCAAGCTGGTAGGAATCGTAAACAACACCGTCAACGTAGAATGTTACGTTATACATATTAGCTTCTGCTGTTGCTGTGAACGTAACGTTGCCTGTAACTGTGTAGGGGAATTTAACGCCTACGCCGTTATCAAGTGTCCATGCATCTGACTTATAACCATCGGGAATATATTCATCTGTAACTTCTGAACCGTATTCAAGAACAACTTCGTCAAGAGTGTTACCCTTGCTGTCTTTGAAGGTTACGGTGTAGCTGTTGATATTATACTGTGCTGTGAAAGTGAGGTCTTCTGTTACTGTTGCGGGAGCATTGATATCCCAGCAGCTGAACTCATAGCCTTCCTTAACGGGAACAAGAGCGAAATCTGCGGGAGTGTCTCCATACTTGTAAACGAAGCTCTTATAAACCTCATCGTCTGCAAACTTACCGCCGTTAGCGTCATACACGTATGTGTAAACGATATCGGAATACATCGGATACATATCAATACTGTTGTTGGGCATTACAGCAGGAACAGCTTCGTTTGAGCTCTCGCTGAGTGACCAACCTTCAAACTTTTTGCCGGGTACATTGGGTTCACCGCCGGGAATTGCGCTGAATGCGGGGATTACCTGACCGACATAGAGCTTAATCTGGTCTTTCTGTGCGCCGTTGTTGTCTGTATAATGATATGTTGCTGTATATTGTTTTCTTGCAAAATATGCTCTGAGGATCGTTGAGTTGTCTGCATTAACTACTCCGTTAAGAATGTTGGCCTGGTCTTCATCAAGGTAAAAACCTTCAGGTGCATTTGCTGCGGTGATTTCAACAAGTGTACCTTCAGCAGTTTTGAACTGCTGTGATGTGGGTGTTGAGGGGTATGTTCCGTCAGGATTCATACTATAGATTTCGTAAGTATAGTATGTCTTGATTTCAGACTCTTCCCAAACTGCGTAGAGTGTGATGTCTTCGTAGCCGTAGTAGAGTTCTGCAAGCTCGGAATTCTTAAGAGCCTCGCCGCCCTTTGTGAGTGACCAGCCGACAAAATCCATGCCGGAATCATTTTTTGGTGTAACTGCAGTTGTGTCAACCTTATCTTCACCGATAACGCCGGGAACTTCAAGTGTGGCTTCGTTGCCTTCAAAGTAACCGCCTTCGCTGCTGACTGCATCAAAGATTACGTTGCTGAATACGCTTACGTAGCCTGTTTCGGTTGTAACGTAAGGAGCATATTCAAACATACTCAGACCTGCATAGGTATCTGTGGAACCTGATGTGGTGAAATAAGGAACGTCGATGAAGCCGAGAGCACCGGTAACGCCTGTGATTGTTTCGTGGTTAGCAAACTCGATGGGAACTTCAGCAAAACCTTTCTTGCCTTCTGTTCTGACATACGGGTCATTGTTAACCGTGAACTCAAGCTCGTAAACCCAGTCATTGGCGCTGAGAGCTGTTGCACCCTTGCCGCCAGAAATAAGAACTGCGGTTGTGATCATACCCTTGCCATCGAAGTGGTTGTAAGGAATGTAGTATGATTCTGAAATAACTTCGCCTGCATCGTTTGTGACAGCACCGGGAAGCTTTGTGAAGCTCTTCTTGCTGACGATGCCTGCATATTTGTTGGGGTCTGATTTGTAACCGCCGCCATCGTTAGTTGAGAATGATAAGCCCGAAGAATGGTTCTTGTTTGTTGCAGGTGAGAAAGAACCGGTTTCAGGATATGAAACGCTGAAGAATTTAGCGTCAAACATTGTTGATGCTTTGAAACCTGAATATGTGGGGAAGTCTGTGCCGAGGTAAATTCTGGCTTTGACTTTTTCACCGGGAGCAGCCTTCTCGGTTTCAATCCATTCGTAAACGTCGTCGCCCGTATCTGCGGTATCACCACCGGCAGTAAGAGCGTTGCGGAAGAACTTGACTCGGAAGTCAACTCCGTTGTTGCCTTCGTCGACGCCAAGTGTGCCGTCTGCATTCATGTGGATGAAATACTGAATGCCGGCAGAGCCGTCGTTTGCAGCATATCCCATTACGGACATGGTGCTGAAGATCATTGCAAAGGCAAGAACCAATGCCAATGATTTCTTAAAGAGTGTCATATGCATTTTCCTCCTTGAACACTTATGAAAGCTATTTTGCAGACACTTTCATATAATACAAGTCATTTTAACATATTGGTGTCTTATTTTCAAGTGCTTTTTAATATATATTTATAATAATATAGTAAAAAAAATCGTATTCATTTTGGTCAATTTACCAAATATGTGCACGCGCACTTTTTATCGTTCTGTAAAAGAAAAAAATAAGATTGTTACCGTTAAGCATAAGCCTGACGGTAACAACCCTGATTATGTTATTGATGTGATTCTGTATCAATGCCCTTTGCGGCTCTGATTTTTGCAAGTTCAAACATCATTGTTTCTTTGGTTTTGCCGTTGACATTGAAGAAGAGGAGTGTAACGCCCTTCATAAATCTGCCGATTGCCGGGGCAAGAGCAAACACTGTCCATATACCTGCAAGCATACCCTCATTGGTCTGGGGAATCTGAATACCGTTCGCATCAATAAGAGGGATATAGTGAATTGCTTCAATTACAAGTGCACTAATCATCTTTGCAGCCATATCCGAAGCAAGCTTGAAATAGCTCATTGCCGCAGTGATTGTTGCTTCGTTTCGCGAACCTGATTTCCATTCAACGTAATCATAAAGGTCGCCGTTGAGTGAGGTGCTGCAATATCTCTGAATACTGTTGAGTGAACCGCAGAACGTGAGAGCGATAATAATCCAGATGAGATTAAGAATGAACTTATCGCCAAACGGCTTATAGCCGACAATCCACATAATGAAGTAGCAGACGCCGCAGAACATATAACTGCCTGCCGCAAGATTTCTTAAGCCGAATTTCTTGGTAAGCTTGGGCGCAAGAGGCAAAACAAAGTAGCTTGGCAGGCCTGTGAAAATGCCTGCGATTGAGCCGTAAGTAAGACCGCCCATGCAGTTCAGCCAGAAGAAATCTTCAACTCGAGATCCTGTTTCCTTGCCGACACCAAAGAAATTCTTGATAAGAATAACCCACATGGGACGGCAGGTGCCGATTGATTTAATCGTTTGAACAAGACCCATCTTCTTCATTTCCTGACGGGTTGAAAGCGGCATTCTTTCTTTGAGCGAGAAGAAGCCGTAAGTTCTGAAAGCAATAACACAGAGAACAAAAATGATTGCTCCTCCCGTGTAAACACTGCGCGATGCAAGACCGAAAATTTTCGGCAAAAAGTCAACCACTATGCCTGTGAACAGCGACGGAATCCAAACACCGACAAGGTCTGCATAAGCATCGGTTGCGATAAGTCGGTTTCGTTCAATCGGGTTAGGCGTGAGGTTAAAAAGAATTATCTGATAGCTTGTGTCATAAAAAGATCTTGCAATTGAACCGACGTAATTGAAGATGAGAAACGACACAAAAAGACTTGGCTGTGACATATTTGAGGGCAACAGCCACGGTGAAAGAGAAGCAAAAACCCAGAAAGGAAGTGAGAGCATAATATACGGTCTTACCCTGCCCCAGCGTGTTCTGGTTCTGTCAATTATCAGACCCGAAAGAGCATTGTCAACCGTATCCGCAAAAAAGCTGATTGTTTCCGCAAGACCCCAGGTTGTTGCGTTTATACCAAGAAACTGAGTAGCAAAAAAGAAAAGCTTTTTGCTGAAAGTGTTCCACATTGTGTCACCCATACCGGAAAGAGTATAGGCTACATAATGCTTGGGGCTAAGGTAGTTTTTGTTTTGATTCTGATACTGGCGGAGCACCGCTTCTTCGCCCGTTTCATTAGCGGAAACGGCTCTTGTTTCGTCAGCCAAAACGCTCGCCCTCCAATCTAAAAAATTAAGTTCCGAATAAATCTTCAGGTAACAAAACAGCATTGCGCCGTTTTTACCCATTATGAAATAATTGTAATATAACACAAAAGAAAAATCAAGCATATCACGAAATTTTTCTCGTAATATGCTTGATATGACTGATTTTACAAAACATTAAATCTTAATTTTTTCGCTCACAAGCGGCTTTTCGCTTCTTGTTTTCCAGAAGCTGTTTGCATAAATTTCAACGTAATATTCACCGCTTTCAATGCCGTCAAAATTAACGTTCAGCTTCTCGGGCATATTGTAAAAATAGAATTCACTCCATATGGTTGAGTTGCGGACAATAACGCCGTCAACACTCTTGAGATAAACGTTATAATCGTCAACGTATTCTGTTTTTACCTTTGCCTGATCGAATTCAACCGTAAATCCGTCAGCCTTTATATCTTTGATTTCAATCTTTGCATCCGCATCAAACCAGGGTCTTTCTTCAGTTCTGTAGCGGGCATCTGTATAAAGATAGCTGTCAACGTCCCAAGCGGAATCTATCTTCCAGACAAAGGGGAAGAAATTATCGGTGATAAGGTCATAAGGATAAACCCTTACCCTGCCCTGTGCATCTGCTTCAACGATAAGCATCTGCGCAGCGTTATCATCATTGGGAGGGATTGTGCCGTAAACCTTGTCAAACTCGTCAAGCTCAAAATAGCTGAGTGTGCCTGTGCCGAGACAGGTGAAATGTCTCTGATGAATTGAACGGGGGTCATTGATAGGTGCGTGAGAGTGACCTGAAAAGTCAATAATCTGCGGATAGTTCATAAGAATGGCTGTCAGCTCATCCTCACCCCAGTTTGCACTGCCGTAAACAGTACCCATAATGTGAGGATGCTGAAAGAAGAAAATAGGACGTCTGGGGTCATCTTTGACAGCTTCTTTAAGCTCTTTTGCAACCCATTCCTGCTTCTTTTCATCAAAGTGGCAGCCGTTTGTGCTGGTAACACTTATGAAGTGATAACCGTTGATAACCTTATGGGTGTCGGGGTTTTCTTTAAATATTTCAGCAAACTTCTCGAGTGCTGCAGCCTCACCCTCTGAACCGTATTCGTGGCTTGCAAGCGAAAGAGTTGCAACAGTTTCCTCTCTGAGGTTTTTGTCAAGGGTGTCCTTAAAGGCAAGCATCTGCGTTCTTGTGCCGCTGTTTGCAAAATCGCCTACAACGTAAAGCGCATCAAGCTTGCTGTAATCTTCTTTGTCGCTGAGTGCATAGGCAGTCCGGATAGCCTTCTGCATACGGTCGCGTTCGACGGTGTGTTCGTCTTTATAGTGAACGTCGCTTACGACCATAAATCTGAGTACGGGGCTGAAATTGCTGTCAAATCCCATATTATGTTTCTCCTTTGGTGTGTAATAAAAAACAGCGCATTACCAAGGTTTTCCAAGATAATGCGCCGCTGATAAACTGAATAAAACCTTTGTTACCGAGTGGGCATAACACTGCCTCCGAATAAATCGGATACAGGCGGAATTAACCCATTGATGAGATGAGGGCAACGATGCTTGCAACGATGTCCTTAACAATCTTAACAAAGTTTACCTGACCGATCCAGCCTGCAAAGTTATCAAGCAGAGTCTTCCACTTGATGCTGCCGAGAAGTTCTTTGAAGGTCATATTGGATGTGTCTGCACCGTCATTTTTGTACTCAACTGTATAGAAATTGGTGTTAAGAACGTCGCCACCTTCAACCTTAACGTAATATGTACCTGCGTCAAGACCTGTGAGCTCAATTTCTGCAGCCTTGTCCTTGGTTGCGGTTACGGGACCTGAAACCACTTCGTCTTTACCGTTGAGAACAGTAACCTTCCACTGACCGTCAGTTGTTACTGTTTTAGGTTCAGCAGCTACCTTAACTGTATACTTTGTTTTTGCTGCAACCTCAAATGTATAATAGTCAACATCGTTCTTGTCAAAGATTGTGCTGTAAAGGAACTTGCCTTCGGGAAGAACGTTTGCATAAGCAACTGTATCATTGTATTCAGCCTCTGATGTTGCATGCTCAACGTAAACTGCATAGAGTGTATAGCCACCCTCTGTACCTGTTACGGAGATGTAGTATTCAGAATCTGCTGCAACGCCGATGCAGGGGCTCTTTACTGTTGCATCTTCCTTTGCAACTTCAAATTCACCGAACTTTTCCCACTTTGCAAGACCGTCTGAACCTTCTGAATATGTTTCAAGTTCAAGAGCGAAATCACCCTTGAAGTTTGCATCATTTTCAACAAAGATATAAATGTAGCCGGGCTTCTCAACGTTAAACTTATAATAGTCAACGTCTGCTGCTGCAGGGATTGTGCCGCTGTACTTTTTAAGAGCATATACTGAAGAAAGCTCGATTTCTGTAGCCTCATCGCGTGTATCGTTTGATTCATACTCGCAAAGTGCATCTGTATTTACAGCAACGCTTACCTTGTATTCAACTGTTGAATCGCAAACAGAGCCCTTTGTTACCTTAACAAAATATTTGCCTGCCGCTGCACCGAATGCAGGTGATGAAACACTTGCTGCATTAGCTGCAACTGTGAATGATGCAATTGCTTTTTCTGCTTCGTCAAGAACTTCAACAGTAAAATATGTACCTGTTGCTTCTTCGTTTGCAGCGTGCTCAACAGTTACCGTTACGAGACCTGCTTCTGCAACTGTGAATGCATAATAATCGACATCTTCTGAGCTGTTGATTTTACCTGTTACCGTGTCACCTACAGCAAAAGCATCTGCGCCTGAAACCACACCGTTAGCAGTGTCTGTTTCGGATACGTCTGCAGCAAATGCCACAGAAACGAAGCTCATGCTCATAATGAGAGCCATGGCAACGGCAAGAATTGACTTTACCTTTTTCATTTTTTGTCCTCCTGTTTATCATAATTTCCTCAAATAGGCGATTGATAGAAGAATTTTACCATACTTTTTACTTCTTGTCAAATAAATATGCCCTGTAAATTATTAACATTCGGTAAACATTATTGTTTTCTCGGCAAAAAACAAGGCACGGCACCGTGTTTTTTGGTGCCGTGCCTGACTTATATTATTAGGGAATTAATACATTCCGCCGCCCTGTGCTGCCATTGCCGCTGCCTGAGCTGCATCTGCTGCGGGGTCGGGCTTATCGGTAACAAGGCTCTCTGTTGTAAGAACCATTGATGCTACTGATGCTGCATTCTGAAGTGCGGAACGTGTTACCTTTGTGGGGTCAAGAATACCTGCGGAAGCCATATCGCAGTATACATCCTTTGCAAAGTCATAGCCGTAGCCGATTTTTCCGCTTTCCTGAATTGCGTTGATGATGATTGAACCTTCAAGGCCTGCATTGGCTGCAATCTGACGTACGGGTTCCTCAAGAGCCTTGAGAACGATTTTGATGCCTGTCTTTTCGTCAGCATCGTCAGTTGTGTCAAGAAGAGCCTTAACGCCGGGAACTGCATTGAGAAGAGCAACACCGCCGCCTGCAACACAGCCTTCTTCAACTGCTGCCTTTGTTGCTGCAAGAGCATCTTCGATGCGGAGTTTCTTTTCTTTCATTTCGGTTTCTGTTGCCGCACCAACCTTGATAACAGCTACGCCGCCTGAAAGCTTTGCAAGTCTTTCCTGAAGCTTTTCTCTGTCAAAATCGGAAGTGGTGTTTTCAAGTTGAAGCTTGATCTGAGCGATTCTGGCGGAGATATCTTCCTTTTCGCCTGAGCCGTCAACGATGATTGTATTTTCTTTTGAAACCTTAACCTGGCGAGCTCTGCCGAGCTGTGCAAGCTGGGTATCCTTAAGTTCAAGACCGAGGTCAGCTGTGATAACTTCACCACCTGTGAGGATAGCGATATCCTGAAGCATTTCTTTTCTTCTGTCACCAAAGCCGGGAGCCTTAACGCAAACGCAGGTAAATACGCCTCTGAGCTTATTTACAAGGATAGTTGAAAGAGCTTCACCCTCAACGTCCTCTGCAATAACAACAAGCTTTCCGCCTGCATGCATAATCTGCTCAAGAAGAGGAAGAAGATCCTGAATGCTTGAAATCTTTTTGTCTGTGATAAGAATGAGAGCATCATCGATAACAGCTTCCATCTTTTCTGTGTCTGTTACCATATAGGGAGAAATGTAGCCTCTGTCAAACTGCATACCTTCAACAACCTCTGCTTCGGTAACAGCGATTTTTGATTCTTCAACGGTAATAACGCCGTCAGAAGTAACCTTTTCCATTGCATCCGCAATAAACTTACCCACTTCTTCATCAGCGGAAGAAATGGTTGCGATTCTTTCGATATCTTCGGTGCTGGAAACAGGCTTTGAATTCTCTCTTACCTGTGCAACTGCAGCATCAACTGCCTTTGCCATACCCTTTTTGACTACCATAGGGTTAGCACCTGCAGTAACGTTCTTCATACCCTCTCTGATAAGAGCCTGAGCAAGAAGTGTTGCCGTTGTTGTGCCGTCGCCTGCTACGTCGTTTGTTTTGGTTGAAACTTCCTTAACAAGCTGTGCACCCATATTTTCAAAAGCATCTTCAAGTTCAATTTCCTTTGCAATTGTTACGCCGTCATTGGTGATAAGAGGTGCGCCGTACTTTTTATCAAGAACAACGTTTCTGCCCTTGGGACCGAGTGTGATTTTAACTGTGTTTGCAAGCTTATCAACGCCTGCCTGAAGAGCCTTGCGGGCTTCTTCACCGTAAATAATCTGTTTTGCCATTATATAAAACCTCCTGATTAAGCAATCTTATTCCACAACGGCAAGAATGTCGCTCTGGCGGACAATAATATACTCTTCTTTATTGAGTTTTACCTCTGTGCCGGCATATTTGCCTGTGATTACCTTGTCGCCAACTTTAACGTACATTTCAACTTCTTTGCCGTCAACAACGCCGCCGGGACCGACAGCAACAACCTCTGCAACCTGGGGCTTTTCCTGAGCCGAAGGAGCAAGGATAATACCGCTGGTTGTTGTTTCTTCGATTTCAACAAACTTTACAACAACTCTGTCAGCAAGTGGTCTGAGTGTCATATCTATTACCTCCAAATAATTTAATACGTTTCAATTAGCACTCTGCGCTCTTGAGTGCTAATTCATTGTAGCCCCTTTTTTAAAACCTGTCAAGATGTTTTTTACCAAAATTAACAATATCGTAATAAATGCCAAATTTTCGGGCTGATTACAAATTTGTAACACCTGTTGACATTGCAAATCTTTATGATATTATTTATTATATATAGCCAAAATCTATGACAGTTTGGTGGAGAAATAATATGAGTAGTAAGTGTACTTCCGCTTTTAAGACTTTAGACGATAGTTTCAGAAAATTTATCTTTTCAAAGTACTTCTCAATCTTCCTTTTTGTGCTTGGCAGTTTTTTTGCTATCATAGGTCAGGAAGTTTTCGGCACGCTTGTGTTTGCGCTCATCATAGCTGCGTGCTTTGCCGCTACAGATGACTTTTTGCCTGTTTTGCAAACCGTTTTGTTTACTACCTGCTTTGCCATACGGTGCAAAAACTCGTTCGACGATTTTATAAAATTCTGGTGGATGGCACCGCCGATTGTAGTTTTGTTTTTCGTTCACTTTTTCAGGTTTAAAACCAAGCTTTCCAAAGGCAGCTGCTTCTACGGAATTCTTGCCGCTTCAATCGCAACTACGGTCGGCGGCATAGGCAGCATAAGCTTCAAGGAATATTTTACCCCGACCTCAATTTTTTATGTGTTCCTGCTCGGCTTCGGTATGCTGCTTGTCTATATGTTTTTCTCAGGCTCGGTTGAACACTGCAAGGTGCGTGAAGAATATGATTTTCAACAGAGGTTTGCCGAAATTATGACAGCGCTCATATTCTTCCTGTTTGTATGCGTTATTGAAGAATACGTCAGCCGCATCAGTGAATTTTTGGCTAACCCAACCATTCTCGCCTTCCAGTGGCGAAACAACGCATCAACGGTTTTAATGCTCGCGATGCCCTTCCCCTTCTACCTCTCAACAAAAAAGTTTCCCTATTTCTTTGTGGGTATTCTTTCATACGTAACAATGCTTTTCACAGGCTCCAGAGGCGGTATGATTTTCGGACTCATCGAACTCGGCATCTGCCTTATCTTTATGCTGATTGTCGATAAACCTCACAGAAAACACATTCTTATCTTTATTGGCGTGGCAGTCGGCTGTGCGTTGATTGCAATCAAACCTATTCTCAATCTGCTCAGCTACACCATTGAAAGACTTTTTGCTTACAGCGAAAACACCATACGTATCAACCTTATCAAGAGAGGCTGGGGCGACTTCAAATCCAACATTCTCTTCGGCAGAGGTCTGGGATATATGGGCAATAACGACGTTCATAACAACGCAAAATTCACTCTCTGCTGGTATCATTGCTCACCCATTCAGGTTATCGGCAGCTTTGGTCTTGTTGGCGTTGCTGCATATGCCTTCGTGGTTTTCACCAGAATAAAACTGCTTTTCAAAAACGTATCGCTCTTCAATATGTTTATGTTTATTTCATACATAGGTCTTGAGCTTATGTCACTTGTAAACCCCGGCATTTTCTCACCCTTCCCCTACCTTTTCCTTATCACATACTATATGGTTGCAATTGAAAAATGCACACCCGACAGTCAGCGAACGACCCTTAAAGGTCTTCTGCCTGCTAAAAACAGAGGTAAGAAATGAACGTATTATCAATAGGAAACAGTTTTTCAACAAACGCACATAAATTTCTGCCCCACATGGCAAAGGCGGCAGGCAAAGATTTGCTTCTTTGTAACCTGTTTATAGGCGGTTGCTCACTTGAACAGCATTGGAAAAACCTGCGTGAGGAAAACGCAGACTATGATTACGAAGTTTATCTGCCGTTTGAAACCGAGATGAGCCGCCCTGACGGCGTGGCAATCCACGAAGCGGTTGAAGATGAAGAATGGGATATAATCACCTTACAGCAAGGCAGTGCTCTGAGCGGTGTCAGAGAAAGCTATACACCCTATCTTTCGGAGCTTGCTGAATACTGCAGAATGGTTCAGCCCAAAGCAGAACTTATGTTTCACCAGACCTGGGCTTATGAAAAAGGCTCACAGCACCCCGCATTTGCCACATATAAGCACGATCAGGCAGAGATGTACCGCGCCCTCACTCAAAGCTGCCTTGAAGCAACCGAAGAAGCTGATATCAGCTTGATTATCCCGAGCGGCAGAGCTTGGGAAACCGCAAGACAGAGCGTTATCGGTGACAAGCTGACCGAAGACGGATTTCACGGCAACGATATGGGATGTTACCTTGCAGGCGCTTGCTTTTACGAGATGATTTTTAAAG
>JAZNBM010000003.1:0-3251 GCA_045587045.1 Acutalibacteraceae bacterium
GCGGCGCTTGTAGAACATACCGAGATCTACACCGAGAACTGATGAGAAGTAAATGCAGCGACCCATACCGCCTTCATCGGGAGATATAACCATCATATGGTCATTGTCTATGTTAAGGTTATCAACGTTTTTGCAGATAGCCTTAATCATCTGATATACGGGCTGAACGTTTTCAAAACCGCTCTGGGGAATAGCATTCTGTACTCTGGGATCGTGTGCGTCGAATGTGATGATGTTATCAACACCGTATTCAAGGCAAAGCTCACGCAACATATCTGCGCAGTCAAGAGACTCTCTGCTGGAGCGTCTGTGCTGTCTGCCCTCATAGAGCATGGGCATAATAACGGTAATTCTGCTTGCTTTACCTGCGATAGCGCTGATGGCTCTCTTGAGGTTTGCATAATGGTCGTCGGGACTCATGGGTACGTATTTGCCGTACATTTTGTATTCAACACCGTAGTTGAATGCATCGCAGAGAATAAAGATGTCATAGCCTCTGACAGTGTCTTTGATAACGCACTTGCCTTCGCCTGTTCCGAATCTGGGGAAAGAAGCGTTGATGATGTATGTATCTCTTTCATAGCCGGCGAACTGAAGGGTATCCTTGTGCTCGCTTTCTCTTTCTTTTCTCCATTTTACAAGGTAAGAATCAATTTTTTCTGCAACCTTTTCACAACCGGGCAGAGCAATAATACCGAGCTTACCTACGGGTATGGTTGTAAAATCTTCGTAACGTTCAGGCATGGCAAATTCCTCCGAAAAATATTATACACATATTCTACAATATTTTTTGATGTTTGAAAAGCATATTATACGAAATTGTCTATAAAATTTTATAGAAAATATTTAGTGTTTTTTTGGTCATTTTGCTAAATATCCGCATATTTTACAATTTAACCACAATATTTAGCGCATTTCAAGGCATCAGACGTAACTGCGGTCAAAGGTTATAACCGTGAAACAGTTTTCGCATTTTTCGCAAAGTGCGCTGTCAAAAGCATCTTTGATTTCATTTTCCGTTAATTTACAGTCATAAGGAATAACCACGTCAAAAATGAGGTTTGTGTGGGTTGGTCCTGTTACAATTCTGAAATCGTGGAAATTAAGCTCTTTTGAAATACCGTTAAGGATTTCAGCAGTTGTTTTTTTGAGAATATCCGTCAGCTCATCGCCCACAAGAACCGGATCCATATGTATTGAAATTTCAAGTCCAAGTCTTTCTTTAATGTCTTTTTCAATAAGGTCGATTGTGTCGTGAAGATGAAGCATATCAACGTCTGACGGTACTTCTGCGTGAAGCGAACCGTAGACCTTGCCGTGACCGTAAGCGTGAAGAACAAGGTCGTGTATGCCGATAACATTTTCATATGAAAGCACCAGATTTTCAAGTTCTTCAACAACTTCTTTTTCGGGCGGCTCGCCAAGCAGGGGGCCGATAGTATCTTTGATTATGCCGATACCTGCAAAAACAACAACACCTGCAACGATAATTCCCATAACCGCATCAATGGGCAAATCTGTGAATTTTGAAGCAATCAGAGCAATAAGCGAACAGGTTGTGGCGGCAATATCGCCTATGCTGTCGGCAACAACGGCATTGACTGAAACGGAATTGATTTTTTTGCCGATCTTGCTGTTGAACGCAGCAAGCCAGATTTTTGCAATAATTGAAAAAACAAGAACTGCAACTGCAGGCAGACTGAAGATAACCGCTTCAGGGTTAGAAAACTTATCAATTGATGATTTGATAAGCTCAACTCCCATTGTAAGAATAACAAAAGCAAGAACCAGAGCGGAAATATATTCGATTCTTCCGTGACCGAACGGGTGGTCTTTGTCGGCAGGCTTGCCCGAAATCTTGAAGCCGACGAGGTTAATTATTGAAGAAACGGCATCAAAGATGTTGTTTGCACCGTCTGCAACAATCGAAACGCTTCGGGTAATAGCACCGAAAATCATTTTAAAAACAGAAAGAATAACATTCAGAACAATACCGACAACACCGCTGAGTATGCCGTATTTCATTCTGACTTTTTCACTTTGTGCATTGTCAGCATCTTTTATGAAGATTTTGATTAATAATCCAGTCACTGCAGTTCCTCCTTATTAATATGAACATCAAGCTGATTGTATGGGATTTTTATTCCGTTTTTATCAAAAGCAATTTTTACCTGTTCCTGCATATAATAAAAAATATCCCAGTAATCTTCGCTTCTGCACCAAATGAGGCAGGCAAATATAATTGAACTCTGACCGTGTTCCTTGACTCCTATGATCGGCTCAGGGTCTGAAAGAATCATACGGTTTGCTTTTACGGTTTCAAGAATCACGCTTCTTACCTTCTCAATGTCCTGGTCATATGAAACCGAATAAACAAGATCCAGCCTGCGTTTGTAATTTGCGTTATAGTTGACAATATTGCTTGTTGTTATTGTTGAGTTTGGAATTATAACCTGTTTGTTATCAAGTGTTGTGAGAACCGTATACATCAGCTTGATTTCGTGAACCTTACCGCTGGTTGTGCCAAGTTCAACGTAATCTCCGCTTTTGAAAGGGTGGTTAATCAATATCTGAATGCCGCTTGCAAGCTGGCTGACACTTGACTGCAATCCGAGACCTGCTGCAATGCCTGCAGCTCCTATTGCAGCAAGAAAAGAGCTTACGTTTATTCCGAAAGTTGATATGGCTGAAAGAATGAAAGCAAATTTGATTATCAGCGTAATGCATGTTTTTATAAACGAATGCACTGACGGGTCAACGCCTTTTGCTTTCAGTCCTTTGATAACAAGCTTACCCGCAAGGTTAGCGATAATAAAACCGACAATAAGTATCACGGCAGCTGTAATAATGAGAGGGATTTTTGAAATGACCAGCGCTATGATCCCGTCCGTATTACGCTCTTCGATAAGTTTTGTCAGATTAAGCGGATAGATTTTCATAATATCTTCCTCCGTTAAAAAATGTGCTTGAAATATTTTACACTTATTTGTATCAAATATCAATAGCATACAAATCAAAAAAATTGCATTTTCGGTTGACAAAACGATGATTAAGCATTATAATATTGCCGTTGGTTTGATCAAGGGGATAATATGCCCTTTTTCAGCCCGAAGTTGCCGGTGTGGCGAAATCGGCAGACGCAAGGGACTTAAAATCCCTCGGTGGCAACACCGTACCGGTTCAAGTCCGGTCACCGGCACCAGAATGCCTTTGCTTGCGCGATCAGGGGCATTAATTAATGAATAATGAAT
>JAZNBM010000004.1:0-1823 GCA_045587045.1 Acutalibacteraceae bacterium
TGCCTTGAAGCGGTAACCGTCTGTGCTGACCGCAAGGTGAATCTGGTGCTCGCTGACTTCGTTACCGACAAAATAGCAGAAAAGATATGCGCCCTCTCTGCTCACGGGCGGATAAACGTAATTGTTGAAAATGCAATTGAAAAGGTAATAGCCTGCCATTATGAATGCCATAAAAAAGCGTTTGAAAGCCATAAAAGTCATAGTTATTTCTCCTTTATTAAGCTGAAACCATTATATAACAGATTTTTTGAAATTGGAATAGGTTTGACGGATTTTATATCGGTTGACACAAATTAAAGTAAGTTATATAATTAAAAGGATAAAGTTATTTAAGGGGTACGCTATGGATACTTTTGCAAAAAGATTTAGAATTGATTGCTCTCCCGTTGCCGATAAAAAACAAATCTACGTTAACGGCAGCACAAGGCTGACCGTTATAACGCCCTGTATGCTCCGTGTTGAAAAGCAGGCAGACGGCAAATTCTGCGACGAACCGACGCAGAGCGTGTGGTTCAGAGATTTTGACAAGCCCGAATTTTCTGTCAAAGAAGCAAACGGCAAGGTTGAAATCAAAACAGAGAAGGTTATGTTTGTTTATTCGTTAAAGGAAAACAAAATGCTTTCAATCAAGCTTGCTTACGGCAGAAACGTTACGGATTTCAAGTCAGGCAATCTCAAGGGTACAAGCCGCACCCTTGATATCACAGCCATTGACAGAGTGGGCGACGGTGTATGCTCAAGAAACGGTGTTGCCGTGCTTGATGACAGCAAAACTCTTGTCATAAAAGATGACGGACTTATTCTGCCCCGTGATAACGCCGAAACCGATGAATATTATTTTGCCTACGGCAATGATTATATCGGCGCAACAACCGATTTGTATAAGCTGACGGGCAAGGTGCCGCTTATTCCAAGATACGCTCTTTCAAACTGGTGGAGCAGATATAAGGATTATTCACAGGATGAATATCTGAGCCTTATGGACAGATTCAAGGAAGAAGAAATCCCCATCACCGTTGCAACGGTTGATATGGACTGGCACTGGGTCAAGATTAAAGAAAAATTCGGCAAGGACAGCCATAAGGTTACAAAACATCTTAACTTTATGGAATACGTTTATGATATCTGGTCAGACGGCTGGACAGGCAACAGCTTCAACACAGACCTTTTCCCGGACCCCGACGGCTTCCTCAAAAAGCTTAAGGACGATAACTATAAGGTTACGTTCAATATTCACCCTTCAATGGGTGTTCGCTGGTTTGAGAATCAGTATGAGGATATGTGCAAGGCAATGGGGCAGGACCCCAAAGAGAAAAAGCCTGTTGCGTTTGACATAACCGATAAGAAATTCACAGAGAATTATTTTGATATTCTTCACAGACCCTTTGAAGAAAAGGGCGTTGACTTCTGGTGGATTGACTGGCAGCAGGGCAAAAATACACCCGTCAAGGGTCTTGACCCGCTCTGGGCGCTCAACCACTATCACTTCCTTGATAACGCAAAGGATAACCACAGACCTCTTATTCTTTCGCGCTTCTGCGGCGCAGGCAGCCAGAGATATCCTCTCGGCTTCAGCGGCGACACAACGCAGACGTGGAAAAGCCTTGACTATCAGCCCGGCTACACCGCAACAGCTTCAAACGTTGCTTACCCTTGGTGGAGTCACGATATCGGCGGTCACTGCATGGGCAAAAAGGATGATGAGCTCTATCTGCGCTGGGTACAGCTCGGCGTTTTCAGTCCCGTTATGCGTCTGCACTCAACCAACAACGAATTCATGGGCAAAGAGCCTTGGAATTACAGCGGTTCAGTCGGCAGAATCG
>JAZNBM010000005.1:0-4115 GCA_045587045.1 Acutalibacteraceae bacterium
AGCGCAGCGGCGGTTAGCAGCGTTTTGTGGGCGTTGCGTCCTGCGGCTATTCTCAGAGGTCTGCCGGTTTGGCGGGCGTAAAGTGCGCAGAGGCAGAGCATTGCACGGATGCAAAGGGATGAGCCCTCGGTGGAATAGAAGGTGGGAGAGCCGAAGAGTGACGAGGCATTCTCCTCGCTTTGGCGGATGATGCCGGATGCCTCATAAAGGCTGTCTGCACCGTCGATTTCGGTTATATCAAATTCTTCAAAGCCGAGCATACCTGTGCCTTTGTGACCGGGCATATGCAGGCGGGTTTTGTTTTGGTCGGCATATTTTTTTACGAAATCGCAGATTGGGGTGGTCATAAAATCACTCTTCTCCGAGCATTTTTGCAACGGCAACCATAATGGCGCATTCCATCCTCTTTTTGAAAAGCTCACAGCCGTATTTATAGATGCCTGTGATTTTGCCTGTTGCGTGGTAGGCGTTTGCGGCACAGCCGCCCGAGCAATAGAGTCTTGCCCAGCAGGAGCGGCATTCTTCACGGGCGTAAACGTTGCAATCGGCAAACTCCTGCTGAATGGCGGTATTCGTAACACCGTTATAGATATCGCCGAGCTTAAATTTTTCGTCACCTACAAACTGGTGGCAGGGGTAAAGCTCACCTGTGGGGGTAACAGCCATATATTCGGTGCCGGAGCCGCAGCCTGAGATGCGCTTGTAGATGCACGGACCGCCCGTGAGGTCAATCATATAGTGATAGAAGGTGAAGGGTCTGCCCTCTTTTTCTCTTTCAAGCATAAGCTCTGCAAGCTTTTCATATTGCTCAAGCACAACGGGCAAATCCTCTGCGGTGAGCTCCGAGGGGTCGCCCGAAGCGCAAACAACAGGCTCCATACTCAGCTCCGTGAAGCCGAGGTCAAGCATTTGCCGGATGTCATTGAGAAAATCGGGGTTTGCGTGGGTAAAGGTGCCGCGCATATAATAGTTTTTGCCACCTCTTGCTTCAACAAGCTTTTGGAATTTGGGCACGATTCTTTCCCAGCTTCCGTTGCCTGCGTAGTCAACGCGGTAGCGGTCGTGTATTTCTTTTCTGCCGTCAAGGCTGAGCACGACGTTGCTCATTTCTTTGTTGGCAAAGTCAATAACGTCATCGTCAATCAGAATGCCGTTGGTTGTGAGCGTAAAGCGGAAGTTTTTGCCGTGCTGTTTTTCAACGCTTCTTGCGTAGGCGACAAGCTGTTTCACAACCTCAAAATTCATCAGCGGCTCGCCGCCGAAGAAGTCAACCTCAAGATTTTTGCGCGTACCTGAATTTTCAATCAGAAAATCAAGTGCTCTTTTGCCGACCTCATAGCTCATCAGCGCGCGCTCACCCTGATAATTGCCCTGGCTTGCAAAGCAATATGCACAGTTAAGGTTGCAGGTGTGGGCAATATGAATGCAGAGTGCCTTGACAACGCCGCGTGTTTTGTTTTTAAGCTCGCCTGCCATAGGCTCAAAGGTGTCGGGCGCAAAGAGCTTGCCCGCATTTTTCAGTTCCTCAATCTGCTCATAGCATTCAAAAATATCCTCTTGCGTTATCTCAACACCGTCAGCATATTTTTCTTTCATTGCGGCAATTACGGCATCTTTTTCTGCATTTTCAAACATCGAAATTATGTCGTAAGCCACATCGTCAACGGCGTGAACGGAGCCTGAACAGATATCAAGCACGATGTTATAACCGCCGAGTTTATATTGGTGAATCATAGAATACTCTCCTGAAATTTACATAAAAAATGCTGCCTTTCGGGCAGCACTTTTGATTGGCAAATTATTTGCTTTCCTTTTTGCTTTCGCACTGCTGGTTAGCAATACCGCAGCTTGTTTTGCAAGCTGACTGGCAGGATGTCTGGCATTCGCCGCAGCCGCCGTTCTTTGCGCTTTCGCAAAGATTCTTTGTTTCGATAGTTTTGATATGTTTCATATTGAAAACCTCCGAGTTATATTAAATCGTATGTATTATATCACGGTTTTTTTATCAAGTCAATATATAGAAGCTTTTTTATTTCCAGCAATCAACATTGTGAGGAAGCTTAATGTTGATTGCTTTGAACACGGGATCTTTGCCTGCTTTGCGCTGTTTTTCATAATCCTTAAGAGCGGCAAAAGCGTACTTGCCGAGAATGACGATAACAGGAATGTTTATGAGTGCCATCGCACCCATTGTTACGTCGGCAATACCCCAGAGCAAGTCTGCGCTTAAGCCTGCGCCGACAAATATGATGACGGAAGCGAGAATATTGATAACCGTCTGAACTTTCTTTGAGGGAATTTTGCCCGCAATGTGAATAATGCATTTGTCAACGTAATAGAGGTTGCCGATGAGGGTGGTGAAAGCAAACAGGGTCATTGCAACGGTGATGAAAATCGGTCCAAAGTTGCCGAAAACAGCTCTGACGGATTCCTGAACGTACCGTGCGCCTGCGATGTCTGCGGTGGGCTCAACACCCGAGAACATACACATAAAGGCAGTTGCCGAGCAGACGAGAATTGTGTCGATGAAAACAGAAAGAACCTGAACAAGACCCTGTTTTGCAGGGTGGCTGACTTCCGCAGAGGCAGAAGCGTTGGGGGCGGAGCCGATACCTGCTTCGTTGCTGAAAAGACCTCTCTTAATACCGAGCATGACGCACGAGCCTGTGAAGCCGCCGAAAATCGCTTCGAAATCAAAAGCACTTCTGAATATTCTTGCGAAAACATCGGGCAGAAGCTTGATATTGAGAATAACCACCAGCAACGAAACAAGAACGTATGCAACGCCCATAACGGGTACAAGAACTTCCGTTATTTTTGCGATTCTTTTGCCGCCGCCGAACAGACAGTAGCAAACAAGAACTGCGATTATTGCACCGATAATCCACGGTGTGGAATCGGGATTATAGAAATTGTAGGTTGAAAAAGTATCCTGCAGGTTATACGATGCAAGCATATTGAAGCCAAAACCATAGGTGATAATAAGCAGAACGGAGAAAATAACGGCAAGCACACGGTTTTTGAGTGCGGTTTCAATATAATAAGCAGGTCCGCCGTAGCAGCCGTCGGGACCTTTGCGTTTATAAATCTGCGCAAGGGTGCTTTCAACAAAAGCGGAGGCAGAGCCAATGATTGCGATAATCCACATCCAAAAAACCGAACCGAAGCCGCCCAGACAAAGCGCTGTTGAAACGCCGACGATGTTGCCTGTGCCGACTCTTGAGGCGGTGGAAATCATAAGTGCCTGAAAAGATGAAACACCGTTTCCGTTTTTCTTTTCGGTTACGGCTTTTATCTGATCATCGAAAAGTCTGAAAGGTGCAAACTTTGTTCTGATGGTGAAATATATGCCTGCCGTAACAAGAATGATGATAAGGATATAAGTATACAGCGCATCGTTTGCAAAACTAACTATGTTTGTGATTGTTTCAAGCATATAAGCAATACCCTTTCAATATAAGATTTGCAGTTACCGAAACAGTATAACCAAAATAGCATAAATTGTCAAATTTTCGCATAAAAGAGATTAAATACTGTTGTCATTTTTTATATATCGGTGTACCGATTTTAAATCATTTTTGTGACATATAAAAAAAACAATCCGAGCTTAAAAAAATTCTCAAAAAAATCTATACAAATGAAAAAAATTGTGATAAAGTAAGTGTGTTAAACAGATTCTCTTTTAAGGAGTGTTGCAAAATGAAAAAGATTTATGAAGGCAAAACAAAATACGTTTATTCGCTTGATAACGGTAATGTTATGCTTAAGTTCAAGGACGACTGCACAGGCAAAGACGGCGTTTTTGATCCCGGCGAAAACAGCGTTGGTCTTACAATTGAAGGCATTGGTAAGGCAAACCTTATTTCATCGGTTCATTATTTTGAGCTTCTCAAGCAGGCAGGCATCAAAACTCACTACGTAAGCGCTGATATCGAAAACGCAACAATGGAAGTTCTTCCCGGTAAGGTTTTCGGCCACGGTCTTGAGGTTATCTGCCGCCTTGTTGCAACAGGCAGCTTTATCCGCAGATACGGCGAATATATTGCAGACGGTACCGTTCTTGAGGGTGGCTATGTTGAGTGCACATTCAAAAATGATGCTCTCGGCGATCCCCT
>JAZNBM010000006.1:0-12273 GCA_045587045.1 Acutalibacteraceae bacterium
TTGAAATATTACTATATATGGTATATAATAAAGCTAAATACGATTAATTTGCGCATATGAGGTTATTTTTCCTCGGAAAGGACAGTTTATGAAGCATATAAGAGGTCCGCAGGTTTATGACTACGGCTATCACGAAATCACTACCATCGACGACAAAATTCACAATAGCCTTATGGATTTCGGCATTCTCAAGATGAAAAACGGCGACGTTTTTTCAGAAGAACATAATTTTGAACGTGCTTATCTTCTTATCAGCGGCGAAATGACCTTTGAATGGGAAGGCAACTCCGTAAGCGTAAACCGTCCCAACTGCTTTGACTATGACCCTTGGGTGCTTCACGTTGCAAACGGCGTTAAAGTTACCTTCAAGGCCGCAGGCGACGTTGAAATTGCCGTTCAGAGAACGGTTAACGAACGCACCTTCCCCTCAAAGCTTTACACACCCGAAGAGTGCAGAAGCGAAAACAGAGGCGCAGGTACAATGCGCGAGGCTTCAACAAGAATAGTTCGCACGGTTATTGATTATTCAAACGCACCTTATGCAAACCTTGTTGTGGGCGAAGTTATCGGCTTCCCCGGAAAGTGGTCCAGCTATCCTCCCCACCATCATCCGCAGCCTGAAATATATTTTTATAAATTCAACCCCGAAAACGGCTATGGCTTTGCCGAACTCGGCGAGGACGTTGTTAAAACACACCAGAATTCAACCGTTTTCATAACCGAAGAGGAAACTCACCCCCAGACCACGGCTCCCGGTTATGCACTCTGGTATCTCTGGATTATCAGACACCTTGACGGCAATCCTTACATCACACCCACGTTTGTTCCCGAGCATCTCTGGGTAACAGAGAGCGAAAGCGAAGCAAAAATGTGGCCCCCCGAAAAATAATCGTGAAGGAGAAATATAAATGAAACTGACAATGGCACAGGCACTCGTCAAATTCCTTGATAACCAGTATATCAGCTTTGACGGCGTTGAAACCAAATTTGTTGACGGCATCTTCGGCATTTTCGGCCACGGATGCGTTGTGGGTATCGGTCAGGCTCTTGAACAGGGCGGACACAACCTCAAATTCTATCAGGGTAAAAACGAACAGGGCATGGCTCATGCTGCAATTGCTTTTGCAAAGCAGAAAAACCGCCGCCAGATTATAGCCTGCACATCATCAATCGGACCCGGCGCACTCAATATGGTTACAGCTGCAGGCACGGCAACCGCTAACCGCATCCCCCTGCTTCTTCTGCCCGGCGACACCTTTGCTTGCCGCCAGCCCGACCCCGTTCTTCAGCAGATTGAACAGCCCACAAACTACACCGTTACCGCTAACGATGCTTTCAAGGCTGTTTGCAGATATTGGGACAGAATTTCAAGACCCGAACAGCTTATGACAGCTTGCCTTAACGCAATGCGCGTTCTCACCGACCCTGCTGAAACAGGCGCGGTATGCCTTGCAATGCCGCAGGACGTCGAAGGCGAAGCATTTGATTATCCCGACTATTTCCTCAAAAAGAGAGTATGGTATCTTGACCGCCGCTCACCCACTCAACGTGAAATCGAAGCTGCTGTTGCAGCTATCATGAGAAGCGAAAAGCCGATGCTCATCGTTGGCGGCGGCGTTACATATTCGGGAGCTTGGGAAACAGCACGCTTCTTTGCAGAAAAGTTTAACATTCCGATTGGCGAAACACAGGCAGGCAAAGGCAACATCCGCTGGGATTTACCGCTTAACATGGGCGGTGTTGGCGTAACAGGCGGCGCTGCGGCAAACGCAATTGCCAAGCAGGCTGACCTTATCATCGCCGTCGGCACACGTCTTACGGACTTCACAACCGCTTCAAAATGGGGATTCCAGAATCCCGATTGCAAAATGCTCTCCATCAACGTTTGCTCATTCGATGCATTCAAGATGGATGCAACCGCAGTTATCGCAGATGCAAAAACAGCTCTGCTTGACATTATGGGTGCTCTTTCACTGCGTGAATATTACAGCAACTGGGGCGACGAGGTTGCACAGGCAAAAGAAGATTACGTTAAAGAAATGGACCGCTGCTACAGTGTTTATCTGCAGGAAGGTCTTTCACAGACAAGAGCTCTCGGCGAAATCAACAAGCTCATCGATAAGAATTCCGTTGTTATCGGCTCATCAGGCAGCCTTCCCGGATGTATGCAGAGACTCTGGAGAGCTTCCGTACCCAAGACATATCATATGGAATACGGCTTCTCCTGCATGGGTTATGAAATCTGCGGTGCTCTCGGCGTTAAGCTTGCAGAGCCTGACAGAGAAGTTTACACTATGGTCGGCGACGGCAGCTTCCTGATGCTTCACAGCGAGCTTTATACCGCTGTTGCAGAAGGCACAAAGATTAACGTTATGCTCTTTGACAACTCGGGTTGGGGCTGCATAGAAAATCTGCAGAACAATCAGGGTACAGATACATTCGGCACAAGATTCCAGGCACGCAATCCCCTCACAGGTATGCTTGACGGCGCAATTGTTCCCGTTGATTTTGCAAAAATCGCTGAGGGTTACGGCTGCAAGGCATACACCGTCACAAACGTTGCAGAGCTCCGCGATGCAATCAAGGATTCAAAAGAGCAAAGTGTTCCCTGCCTGTTTGATATCAAGGTTGTTCACGGCAGTATGAGCGACGGCTATGATGCATGGTGGAGAGTCGGCGTTGCCGAGGTTTCTACAAGCGAAAGAGTTCAGGCTGCATACGAAGATATGCAGGCAAACATAGAAAAAGCAAGACTTTACTGATAAACGGAGGAATACATTATGCTTAACAAAAATAAAGTCAGCCTTGCAATAGCTCCTATTGCTTGGACAAATGACGACCTGCCTGACCTTGGTGCAGAAAACACCTTTGAACAGTGTGTCAGTGAAATGGCTCTGAGCGGCTTCAAAGGCAGCGAAATCGGCAATAAATATCCCAAGGATGTTGATACTCTCAAGCACAAGCTTGACGTAAGAGGTCTTTGCATCTGCAACGCATGGTTCTCATCTCTTCTTCTTTCTGACGGCTATGAAGCAACAATCGAAGCTTTCATTAAGCACAGAGATTTTCTTCACGCTCTCGGTGCAAAGGTTATCGGTGCTTCCGAGCAGGGCAACTCCATTCAGGGTAAAGCTTTGAGCATTTTTGGTGACAAGCCTGTTTACACAGACGAACAGTGGGCTCTTATCGCAAAAGGCTTTAACGAAATGGGTCGCCTCGCAAAAGAAAAGGGTATGTATTTCACCGTTCATCACCATATGGGCACAGGTGTTCAGACAGAAGAAGAAATCGACAAGCTTATGGAAATCACAGACCCCGACCTTGTTTATCTTCTCTATGATACAGGTCACCTTTCATTCTCGGGTGAAGACGCAATCGGCGTACTTAAAAAGTATGTAAACAGAGTTAAGCACGTTCACCTCAAGAGCATCCGTCAGGATGTTATCAACGAGGGCAAAGAAAAGGGCTGGAGCTTCCTTGACTGTGTCAGAGCCGGCGCATTCACCGTTCCCGGTGACGGCGATTTTGATTTCACGCCCGTGTTTGATATTCTTTCAGAAGCAGACTATGAAGGCTGGGTTGTTGTTGAAGCGGAGCAAGACCCCGCAAAGGCTAACCCCTATGAATATGCCTGCCTTGCAAGAAAGTATATTGCAGAAAAAACAGGTCTTTAATACTTAAAAGCAAAACAAGCGGCTTGCTGATGCAAACCGCTTGTTTTTAATTTGGTTCAATTACTCCTCTTCGTTACCCTTGCCCGAAAGAATACACAGAGCGGGTGTGGCGGCAAGAACAAGCACCGCCAGAACGTTGAATGCTAACATTACAAATCCCCCTTAAATGTCTTTACAAGTTTATTTTACTCCCCTTTCTGCCCGAAGTCCAATTACATTTGATTACAGTTTGTCGGGCACTTTGTTACTTTTGTAACCGAAAAATTACGGCTTTGTAACAATTAAAATGCAACCGAACTGCTTTTTTGACGGATAATAGAGTGAAGGACCTTCAAAAAAATGCAAAGGAGGTAAACACTATGCAGGATGATGAGATAATCCGGCTTTATTTCAAAAGAAACGAAACCGCAATTTCCGCAACCGAAGCGGCATACGGAAAATATCTTTTAAAAATCGCATACAACATACTTGCCAATACAGAAGACTGCAAGGAATGTGTCAACGACACATATCTGAAAGCATGGAACAGCATTCCGCCGCACAAGCCTGCCGTTTTATCCGCCTACCTCGGAAAAATCACAAGAGAAAACGCAATCGATATTTACAGAAAACAAAGCCGAAACAAAAGAAAGCCGTCTGAATATGCCTTTGCACTGGACGAGCTTTCAGAGTGTGTTTCGGGTAATGAGAGTACAGAAAGCCGTGTTGATGCAAGAATGCTTGGCAAAGAAATAAGCCGTTATCTGCACTCACTGACAGATGAAAAACAGCGAATTTTTGTTATGAGATATTACCGTTGCGATTCGGTCAAGGACATTGCCGCAAAACTGAATGTGAGCGAATCAAAAGTTAAAACAATGCTTCACAGAATCAGAAAGGGACTAAAAAAACACCTGATAAAGGAGGGCTTTGAATTATGAAAGCAGAAACACTTATGAATGCAGTGAATTATATTGACGATGAAATACTGTTAAACCTTGAAGAAACAGGCTGCAAAAAGGCTTCGAGCAAAAACACATTAAAACGCTGTATTTTTGTTGCCGCCTGTTTTGCATTTATAGCAATCAGCATAACTGTTACAAGCACCGTAACAAACAACAGTCTGCCAAGACTTGAATTAACGGTCAGCAAAGGTGACGGAATGGGTTTTGAGGGCTCATTTCTGAAAAATCCCGAAGATTTTGAATCAGGTAACCCCTGGGTGTATTCACTTTTCACGTCAAGGTTGCCTGTATATGAAAGCAATTCGCACGATAACAAGGGTACGCCCTGCGGTTTAAGTGAGAAACAGCTTAATGAAGCGGTTGACAAAGCGGTTTCGGCTTTGGAAACTAAAACCAACAATGTTACCAAAGCATACGCAAACGACCTTTACGGCGAATATGAAAACGATTTTGTTTATTCAGTTACAGCCGAAACAGATACAGCCTCAATAACCGCAAACGCCGCAGGTGGAGTTGGAATATATTTTATCTCCTCCGTGGCTTACCCCGATAAATTCAACGTTGAAAATGCAGAAGATGCCGAAAAAGTTGCAAAACATTATTCGGATAAGTATTCGGATTTGATTTCTTCTTTCATCAGCTTTAAAAAGCCCGAAATCGGCATTTCAACCGAATACAATGCCTACGGAGAGATTCACCGCTCATACAAGGTTTACGATGCAAGCGGAAACAAAAAGGAGGACGTTGTCAACTACAACCTTAATTATGCTGAACTTCACATAGAAAATGACGGAACACTGACATCAATATATATATATAATGCTTCAAACGTAACAAACGAAATTGCGAACTATCCGATAATCACCGAAGCCGAAGCAGAAAAAAAGCTGATTTCAGGCGAATATATTTCTTCGGTCCCTTACAGCTTCCCCGGGAAAGAATATATCGCAAAAACAGACTTGATTTATAAAAGCAGAAAGGGCGAAACGGTTGCGCCGTATTACAGGTTCACAGTTGAATTGCCCGAAGCACCCGATGAAATCGGAATAAAAAACTACGGCATATATTATGTACCTGCAGTTAAAGATAAATATGTTTCAAAAATCATACTGATTGATAATGAATTCCAATAAAGCAAAAGCCCGGAACCCCAACGGTCCCGGGCAAATTTATTGAGATTATTTATCAGAATGCAAAATATTTTTCTCTCTGCTTCTGTACTCTGCCGCTGATGAATTCAAGAGTTTCTTTTGCTCCCTCAACACCGCAGACATAGTCTTTCATTGCTCTGCCTTCTTCATAGCAGAGATCGTCATGCAGAGGGAAATATTCATTCAGCAGGAAGCAAGCATATCTTGAAAGACGAAGGTCGCCCACAAGGCGGAATTCCTTGCTGATGCCGTCAATAGCAACCGAATAGAAGTCCTTGATTGAAGCAATAATTGCATCTTTTTCGTTTGCAGGTGAGAATACCATTGTTGAAGCAACGTATGCATTTTCGTTATTGACGGAACTGTGGCTGTCTGTGCTGCCTACGATAGGATATTTTCTGCCGTTTGCTCTGTCCTCATAGTATCTGTGAGTCTGCAGACCGTTCTGCTCATAATAGTTTTCACCGCCGAGGACTTCAAAAGCATCAAACGGCTGTTTTTCCATAAGATATTCAACTATGTTTTCGGGAACGTGGTTTACATTTGAAATCCAGTAAGGATGGCAGAAAATGCCGAGACCGCCTGCCTTTTTGATGTGGTTGAACACCCAAACCATACCCGCATATGTAAAAGGTTCAATACCTTCGGGTATATCAAGCGTTTTCGCAAGTTCCAGCACTTCTTTTCTGTATTCGTCCGCCGTCATAACATCGGGGCAATACGCACCGTTGAAAGAACGGCATTCTTTTGCTTCGCCTGCTTCAATAATCTGGTCGGATTCATCAACAAGGCCGTTGACGGAATAATTGCCGCCAAAGTTTACGATGTGGGGATCACATCCGAATTCCGGGTTATCTCTGGGCATATGTACCTCTTCACCGACACAGATGTTGAATTCAATAGGAACATCCTTATAGGCATTTATAGCCTCAAGCGAGGGATAATAGCGCTCGTGGTCGGTGATTGCAAAGAAATCATAGCCGTGTTTTCTGTAATTTGCGCAAACAATGGCAGGCTCCTGTCTGCCGTCAGAGCGGCAGGTGTGCATATGCAGGTCGCCGATTAACGGATATCTGCCGCAAAGATCATCTGCAACGGCATAAACGTTGAGCTGAACAAGCTTTTTGTCTGTTTCTTTGTCACAGAAGCGGATAAAATACTGCTGTTCCTTTTCAAAGGTATTTTTAAATCTGATTACACCGTTTTCATCAATGGTATAATCAACGGCTTTGTTGTTGCTTCTTTTGGGGAAATCTCTGATATGTCCGTCCTCAATGCCGAGCACACGCAAAACAACGTTTTCGGTTTTTTTTAATTTTGCATGGCAGCCGAGAGGCTTGACGGTTATTTCAATCTCTTTGCCTGTGGGAAAAACCTTGGGATAAATGTCATAATAATGCAGTTCGGTTTTCATTGTTTTCACCTCAGAATTCTATTGTTTTGCCTGTTTCATAGGCTTTATATGTTGCTTCAAGAAGCCGTGCGAGGTCGATTGCCGACTTTGTTCCGTATTCTTCGGGAATTTCTTTGCTTTCAACGCAGGCATTGACAAACGTATTGATCGGGTTTTCGCTGCTTTCGGGAAGCTTATCGGGAGTAATAAAGCCGTTTACAAGCTTTGCCGTTTCTTTGGTTCTGTATTTTGCGCCCTCTTTGTTGTTCCAGAGAAGAACACCCTCTGTACCGTAAACTTCTACGGTATAGGGCGAAGAATAAGCAAGAAACGAGGTTTCTGAAACACCGATTGCTCCGTTTTCAAACTCGATAACGGAAACTGCGTTTTCATCAACAGGTGTACCCATAAGCGAATTTGCGATGCCCGTTATCTTTTTGGGCATACCGCAGAGATAAGAAAGAAGATACATCGGATGGCAACCGAGATCCATCATTGCACCGCCTGCACAGTCCTCTTTGACAAACCAATATTCGGGCAGCCACTTGCCGCTTACACCATCATGAGCATTACGCACTCTGACGTTTGTAACAACGCCGAAATCGCCGTTTTCGATATGTTCTTTTGCAAATTTGATGATTGGCCAGGCTTTATGAGGCATTGAGATAACAAACTTAACACCGTTCTCGTTGATAGCCTGTGTAATTTCTTCACACTCCTTAACAGTGCAGGCAAGTGTTTTTTCCGTGAATATGTGTTTGCCCGCTTTGGCGGATTTGATGAGCACATCTGTGTGCATTGTGGTCGGGGTGCAACAGCAAACAGCATCAACATCATCTCTTGACAGAAGCTCGTCTATATCGGCAACAAAATCAACACCGAGTCTCTGCGCCCATTCTGCGCCCCTCTCGGGTTTCTCATCCCAAACACAAGTAATTTCCGCCTTACCGGTGGCAATAAGATCTCTGCCGTAGCCTTCTGCGTGAACGTGCCATTTTGAAAGCATTGCAACTTTTAACATAGCCGAAACCTCCCAATAAGAATATCACTGATATTTTAACACATTAAAACAAAAAAGTCGATAGAAAACACAAGTTTTCGCACGACTTTTTAATTATTTTGTTTCTATTGAAATAGTCATAGTTTTATGATAGAATATTTTCAGATTTTGTTGCGGGATTTTACTTTATATTCTACGAACAACGCAGACACGCAAGCACTCACGCCGACAGGTCTTGAAAAGGCAAGCAGTTTTTCACAAACAGGGATGCAGAAATAATAATCCCACCATCTGCCTGCACCGAAATAAAGTACCGCCGATGCGGCAACAATCAGCACTGCTGCCAAAAATCCTATAATAAAAACCATTCTTGATAATAAACTGATTTCCAACAATATGTTTTTCAAATTAATCACCCATGCACATTATACACCGCACAGCTGATAAGTTCAAAGCAAAAATATTGCCAATAAGGAATGAAAACCATGCCAATAGGTGTTTCGTCATCTTGTCTTTATCCTCTCTCGCCGCGTGAAAGCTTGGAAACGATTGCAAAACTCGGAGTTAAAACGAGCGAAGTGTTTTTCAATTCTCCAAGTGAGATCACGCTTGAATATGCAAAAAAGTTAAATAAAATCAGAACCGATTACGGCATTGAGATTGTTTCACTGCACCCTTTTTCATCATTTGCAGAAACAGTTATGCTTTTCAGCGAATACGAGCGGCGCTTCACGGATATGCTTGAATACTATAAGCAAATTTTTGAGGTTACCGCCGAAATCGGTGCAAAGATAACCGTTATCCACGGTTCAAAGCTGCCCGGAAAAATTACGCACGAAGAATACTTTGAACGCTTTGCAAAAATGATTGAAGAGGGCAAAAAGTTCGGCATCACCGTTGCACAGGAAAACGTCAACAACCATTTCAGCGAAAACCCTGAGTTTATGAAAGCTATGCGTGCATATCTGGGTGATGATTTCAAGATGATTTTTGACGTGAAGCAATCCGCGCGTGCAGGATTTGAACCTCTTTCCTTTGCAAAAGAATTTGCAAAGGAAATTGTTCACGTTCACCTGAGCGACCACAAGGAGGGCTTTGACTGTCTGCCCCCGTCAAAAGGTATTTTTGACTTTGGTGCGCTTTTTGATATTATGAAAAAAGCAAACTATAACGGTAACTACGTTATTGAGCTTTACAGGCACAATTACGGCGAGCCGAGCGAGCTTGTGACCGCGCTGAACTACCTCAATGAGGTGTTTAATGCCTGATATGCAAATAAAGCTTGCAAATTCTACAATATATGGTATAATTCTACTATACAAAATCAAAGGAGTGTTTCACTTATGAAATGTCCGTTTTGCGGCTGCGAAGAAAGCAAGGTTATTGACTCAAGACCCACCGACGAAGGCGAGCGTATACGCCGCCGCAGAGAATGCATCGGCTGTTTCAAGCGCTTCACAACATACGAAATAATCGAAAGTGTTCCCGTTATTGTTGTAAAAAAAGATAAATCAAGAGAAGTTTTTGACAGAAGCAAGCTTTTCAACGGTATGCTCCGCGCCTGCGAAAAAAGACCTGTTTCACTCGAGAGCATCGAACACGCCGTTGACAAAATCGAAGCTACACTTCAGAACTCACTTGACCGCGAGGTAACAAGCGTACGAATCGGTGAGCTTGCTATGGATCAGCTCAAAGAACTTGACGAGGTTGCTTACGTCCGCTTTGCATCCGTTTACCGCCAGTTCAAGGATATCAACACTTTTATGAACGAACTTGCAAAGCTTCTGAGCGAGAAATAATAATAAACCGGATTCACGGGAGCAAAGCGATCAAAGATCAGCATTTGCTCCCCTTTTTTATGAGGTATTATGGATAAGATTGAATTCATCTGCAATTATCTGAACGAAAATAAAATCAGATTTGAAGCGTTTAGTCACGAGTCAGTTTCTTCAATTGAAGAATGCCGCAAAATCGAAGAAATCATCGGCGCTGAAATTTGCAAAAATCTTTTGCTGCGAAATACGCCCGGAACAGCATATTACCTGCTTTCAATGAAAGGCAACAAAGCTTTTGTAACAAAGGAAATTTCAAAAAAGCTCGGTGTATCCAGGCTTTCTTTTGTTTCTGCACAGGAAATGCTGGAGCTTGTTGACACCGCACCGGGTTCGCTCGGAATTTTCAGCCTGCTGTTTGATAAAGAGAAAAAAATCCGTTTTGCCGCGGACAAAGATTTGCTGACAAGTGAATTCTTTTGTTGCCACGCAGGCATAAACACCTGTACGCTGAAAATAAAAACCAAAGACGTTTTCGAAAAACTGCTCCCTCTTATGGGGGTTGAAACGGAACTTATAGAAATATAAAAAAGGCTTGCATCGGCGCATAACCGACGCAAGCCTTGATTTTATTTCTTTTCCATATACTTTCTGACAATTTTGAGAGTTGTTGTTCTGGGGAATTCCTCGTCACGGATTTTAACCTTATTGATATTCTTGAAGAGAGGCATCTTGCGGTTGAATTCGTTAACGTCTGCCTTAATGCGTTCTCTTGCATCAGGATATTCTTTCTCATTAAGGAAAAATTCGCCGACAATCTTTTTATCCTCTTCGTAAACAAGAACTTCGCTGACGTATTCGATTGACATAAGCTTGTCTTCAAGTTCTTCGGGAGAAACGTTTTTGCCGTTTGAAAGAACAATAAGATTCTTCTTTCTGCCGACAATAAAGAGGAAACCGTCTTCGTCGATTCTGCCGTGGTCGCCCGTCTTGAACCATTCGCCGTCAAATGCCGCTGCAGTGGCTTCAGGCTCACCGTAATAACCGATCATTACGTTTGTGCCCTTGACGTAGATTTCGCCAACACCCTCGTCATCAGGATCGTTAATTTTGATTTCGCAGCAGCCGATGGGTGTACCAACGCTGCCTGCCCTGAATTTACCGGGTCTGTTACAAGTGATTGCGGGTGAGCATTCGGTAAGACCGTAGCCGTTAAAAACGTCGATACCGAAATCACGCATACCCTCTTCATATTTGGGGTCAAGATATGCGCCGCCGCAAATAATCATATCAAGGTTGCCGCCGAGGTTATCAAGAATGGTTTTGAAAATCTTGCGTCTTCTGTCAATACCGAGCTTCAAAAGGAAACGGCTCATTTTAAGACCCTTTTTGAGAACGTCTTCTCTGCCTGTTTTTCTTGCGGTTTTCCAGATGCGGTCATACATTGTTTCAACAACCAGCGGAACACCTGAGAAGTTATAAGGCTGAATCTTTTTAAGGTCGCTCTGAATGGATTTGATGCTTTCGCACATATAACCCCATTCCTGAACAATGTAAGTTGCAAAAAGTGCACTTACCCAAGCGTAAGTGTGGTTAAGAGGAAGGAAACCGATGCAATGCTTACCTGAAAGGCAACGGCAGGATGCCGAGCAGTTGCTTGCAATGTTTTTATGGCTGAGCATAACGCCCTTGCTCTTGCCTGTTGTGCCTGAAGTGTAAACTACGCTTGCAAGGTCTTCGGGCTTGACTTCTGCATCAACAAAACCTCTTTCGCCTGCATCATAAATCTCGTAACCTTTTTTCTTATACTCATCAAAATTATCGACACAGAAATAATGCTTGACGGGCATATCGGGGGTATTTTTGAAGCTTTCCACAGCATCGCTGAACTTGCCCGTGTAAACAAGTGCATCGCAGTCGCAACGGATAAGCTGATCTGCAAGGTCATCAACAGGGAGCTTGCAATCCATGGGAACGGAAACATATCCGCCGACAATGCAGGTATAATAAGACACTACCCATTCGGAGCAGTTTTCGCCGATGAGTGCGATTTTTTCGTGATTTTTGAGACCGAGAGAATAAAGATAAGTACCGAAACCGCAAATTTCTCTCCATGTATCGTTATATGATCTCTCGTGGTCAACGCCGTTTTTAGTGAACATATACTGTCTTTTGTCGCCACCCATTTCGGTGCCCTTAACGATTATTTCTTTAAGGGTTTCGTATTCGGGTATTTCTACCGTAACGGCATTCTTGTGAATTTTTTTCATATTTTGTCCCTCGTCTTTATAATTTTAGACACAATAAAACATTTTCGATTGATAATAACATAAATTTTC
>JAZNBM010000007.1:0-1799 GCA_045587045.1 Acutalibacteraceae bacterium
CTCCACCAGCCTCTTTCTGCGTCGCCGATGCGGAAGCTGTACTTGGTACCGGGTTCAAGACCGGAGAGCTTCACCGTATGGTAAACGAACTCTGATTCATAAGGAAGAATCGGCATAAGCAGACCGATATCTGCGCCGGGGTAGCTTCTGACAACAGTTTCGCTTGTGGCGTTGATTCTTGAATCAACTGTGGGTTCGCCTGTGAAAACGGGATTTTCGCTATAAGGAATAAATTCAATATCCGTTGCGGTCAGGCTGTATTTAGTGAGCCAGGTGATGTTTGCTTCGGTTTTTGAATCGTTGCCGAGCGTTACGTTAATCTGCGAGGGCAGACGGTAATTTTCCTTTGTAACCTCAATTTCAACGGGACCCGAATAGGGGAATGAAACGTTGCTGTCCATCTGAGGCTGCGGATCTTCGTCATAGAAGAATGAACCGAGCATCCAGGATATGGTGTAGCCCCAGGATTCAAACTGGCTGAAGGTAAGGAATTTGCCTGCAAGGTTATCAATAATGCTGTCAAGCGAAGAATATTCTTCGGGAACAACGGGCAGACCGAGCACGGATTCAACAAGATTGAGCAGGCTGGTATCGCCGCCGAGAAGAAGCTCGGTTGCGCCCTGAAGAACTCTGCCCAGAACGGCAAAAAGAGTTTTGGGCGGGAAGAGCGAACCGGGGTTGAGCTCGATGTTTGCAAGAATTTCGTTCTTTACAAGGTCGTCAACAACAACCTCAAGAAGAAGATTAAAGAATTTTTCCGTAAGAACGCCGCTGTCAAAGCCTTCAAGGATATCTTCAACGTAAGCAAAGTTTTCCATATCCTCGTCGCCGCCGTAATATGCAAGCATAACGGTTGTTGCAAGCTGGCTTACGGTGCAGCCGCCCTCAACTTCATAGCCTAGCATCTCGTTGAGATAGGTTGCGGGCATATCGGTCAGTTCAAAGCTCAGAAGCTTGTCAAGGATGACGTCGATTTTTTCAAGAGTCAGTTCGGGCTGATTGATGTAAATGCTGTCAACCTGTGAGCCGATATCGTTGATAAGACCCATCAGGTTTGTGCTGACGGTGAGAATATCAACGCTGCCGATTGCAAGACCGTCTGTGCCGAGAGCATCTGTGATAATCTGCTGAAGGTCAAGTCCGCTTGCGGCAAGATAATTCACAAGGCCGCCTGTTTCGGAGATTTCGGCAAAAAGGTCGGTAATGAAGGGGTGAATAATGCCCTCAAGAAGGGTCATAACGCTGCCTTCGCCGAAGGTACGCTCAAACGAATGAGTGAGTCTGTAGGGCTTTTCGTAAACCGTACCGTCATCCGCAACAACGTTCTGATATTCGTCAACGTCGTGGGTTTCCATCTCGAAATCAATATTTGTTCCGTCGGAAACAAAGTCAACGATTTTGAAATAGTTGGGATAGCCCGTGAGAGTGGGGGTAAGGATATCGTAGACTGTTTCGCCGTTGTCTGAAATATGGGATGAAACGTCGTTTGAGTGAAGGTGTCCCGTGAAAACGTAATGCATACCTGCATCCGCATATGCATCGGCAATCTGAAGCCATTCCTGAACAACGAAGGGCCAGAAGGTTGCTTCTTCAATAGCCATATGGGGAACAAGATTGTGGTGCTGCATACCGATGATTGTCAGGCCTCTTTCGTTTGCATCCTCGCATTCGTCGAGAATCCATTCAAGAAGGTCGTCACCGATTCTGCCGTCGGTCATATGCTCGTTACCTTCGGCACCGTTGTCCTCGCTATACATACAACTGTCGATGGCAATGAGCTTATAGCCGCCGATGACCTC
>JAZNBM010000008.1:0-40743 GCA_045587045.1 Acutalibacteraceae bacterium
TCAAAGTAGAAATTACGTGCCTTTTCAAGTGATTCTCCGGGGCAGTATTTATCAATGCAATACTGAAGATGTTCGGAAACGCTGTGACCCGAAACAAAGGGAAGGTCAGCGTCCTCAAGCTCAAACTTGGGGTTGCCGAGCATACTTGCCGTGCTCATCTGAATAATCCAGATCCAGAAATCCTCGCTGCGAACGGTTGTGCCGTCAAGGTCCATAAGAACCGCATTGAGGGGGTATTCTGTTTTAACGGGATAGACGGGATAATAAACAGGGTAGGCGATTGCGGATTTAACGCCTGCAAGAGTGTGGCTGCCGAACGAAACGAACTCAACCTTTTTGTCACCTGTAGCAACGATGTTTTCGACACCGTTTTTGCCTGTTACAAACTTACCGTCTTCCGTTGTTTCAAGAAGATGAAATCCGCTCTCGGGACCAACGGGACCGAGGTCAGGAATAATAATTGTTTTGTCAAGAAGCATGGCTATTTCCTTTCAAAAATAAAATTCATAATATTCTAACACAATAAAGCCGATATGTAAATCATAAAATTAAATATTTTAAAACTTTTATTGTTGAAATCCTCATTGTTTGGTGTTATACTGTATGTGGTATAATTTGACTTGGTTTATACTTTATCCAATTCACATAAAGAAAGGACGATGCAAGTTGGCAGAAATCAAAAATTTTGACGCCGTTGCGGCTCTTGACGCAATGGATGCTCACGTTGACGACTGGCGCGACGCCACCAAAGGTAAGCAGAGAGGTATTTTCTCCTTTGACGACGTTGTTAACGTAAAACTCAAAACCCTTAAAAAGAGAATCTACACCGATATCGAGTCACTTCCCGCATGGAAAATGAAGGAGTGCATCTATAAGGGTATCGGCGATTACGAATATCTTTATGACGAATGGAAAGACCTTAACGTCGGCGACCGCTGGGGCAACAACGGCTGGAGTGCATTCTTCAAGAATTCGTTCGATATCCCCGAGCGTTTTGCAGGCAAAAAGGTAACCCTTAACGTTTATTTCGGCGGCGACTCACTTCTTTCACTCAACGGTGAGCCCTATCAGGGTCTTGACCCCTTCCGCAACAGCGTTCTTCTTTCAGAAAATGCAGTTGCAGGCGAGCACTATGATGTTGATATCGAATCATATTACGTATGGCATTCAAACGAATCAACAGTCAAAACTCTTTCCTGCTCATTCATCGGCGTTGTTGACCCCGTAATTGAAGAAGTTTACTGGGATTTCAAGGCTATCTTCAACGCACTCTTTATGCCTGTTCTTGATACAGGTCTTGCCGAACTCATCAGAAGCGCACTCAAGGAAGCGTTTACACACGTCAACTTTGATGCAACAGGCGACGAATTCAAGGCAGGTCTGATTGAAGCACAGAAAGTTCTCAAGGCAAGAGTTTATAACAACCCCAACTACAAGACCGAGGGTATGCTTTCACTTGTAGGTAACTCCCACCTTGACATCGTATTTATGTGGGCTTACAAAGAATACGTTCGTAAGCTCGGCAGAACACACGCAACAATGCTCCGCCTTATGGAGCAGTATCCCGATTTCATCTTCTCACAGAGCACGGCTCCCACTTACATTGAGATGGAAAAGAGATATCCCAATATTTTCAAGCAGGTCAAAGAACGCATTGACGAGGGCAGATGGGAATACATCGGCGCAATGTGGGTTGAACCCGACTGCAACCTTGTTTCCGGTGAATCCTTTGTCCGTCAGCTTCTTCACGGCGTAAGATATGCAGAAAAGACCTTCGGCATCACACCCAAAACCTGCTGGGTACCCGACGTATTCGGCAACGGTTATGCTATGCCTCAGATTCTCAAGAAGGCAGGCGTTGAATATTTTGTAACCCACAAGATGGGTATCTGGAACGACACAAACCCCTGGCAGTATAATACATTCTGGTGGGAAGGCCCCGACGGCTCAAAAATTTTCTCAATTGTTCCTCCCACACATTTCATCGGCACGGTTGAGGCTGACTCACTCAAGATGAACTGGAAAAAGTATACGGACAAGGCAACCATCGGCGAATCAATGTATTGCTACGGTTGGGGTGACGGCGGCGGCGGTGTTGACACCGAAATGCTTGAATATGCAAAGCGTTACAAGAGCTTCCCCGGCCTGCCTGAAACCAAGCCCAGCAAGATTGAAGATTCACTTGCAAGAATGAAGGCAAAGGCAACCGATACCAACATTCCCACATGGAAAGACGAGCTTTATCTCGAAGAGCACAGAGGTGTTCACACCACCAAGGCTCTGCTCAAGAAGCTTAACAGATACAGCGAAAATCTCTACCGTCAGGCAGAAATCTTTGCTTCAATCGCAATGAAGAACGGCTACGAGTATCCTCTTGAAAAGCTTAACGAAGGCTGGCAGATGATTCTCACAAACCAGTTCCACGATTCACTTCCCGGCTCACACATCACAGAAGTTTTCGGCGACCTTTGCGCTATCTATGACGATATCATCGCTATTGGCGAAAGCGTTCGTGATGAAGCTCTCAACGTTATCGCAGGCAATATCAGCGGCGAAGCAAAATACGGCAAGCCCTTCGCACTCTTCAACTCACTCGGCACAGCCGCAACCTCAAAAGTTGAGCTTCCCTATAAAGATGTTGAAATTTACGATGCAGACGGCAACAAGGTTCCCGTTCAGGCTTATACAAAGCTTGACGGCACAAAGGTTCTTGTTTTTGTAGCAAAGGACGTTCCCGCTGTCGGCTATAAGGTATATTACACCAAGGATGCCGCTGTTGCAGAAGCAAAGGCAGTTGAAAGCGCAGATATTGAAAACGCAAACTTCAGTCTCAAGTTTGATGCAGCTGCAGAGCTTGTTTCAATCTTTGATAAGAAGAATAACCGCGAAGTTCTTGAAGGCAAGGGTAACGTATTCCGCATTTACGAAGACCTTCCCGGCAAGTATGACGCATGGGATATCGTTGCAACTTACACCGACCGTGAGTTTGAAACAGAGGCAGGCAAGGTTGAAAGCGTTGTAAGCGGTGACGTATTCACCTGCGTAACAATCGCAAAGAACATTATGAAGTCAACTCTCAAGCAGAATATAATTATTTATAATGAGCTTGACAGAATTGATTTTGATACCTTCATCAGCTGGCACGAGCAGGAGAAGCTTCTCAAGGTTGGCTTTGATGTTGATATCAAGGCTCAGAAGTTCACAAGAGATATTGCTTATGCAACAATCGAAAGCTCAAACTACCGCCACAATCCCTATGACAAGGCAAAGTTTGAGGTTTCGGCTCATAACTTCATCGATATGTCAGAAGACGGCTACGGTCTTACAATCCTCAACGACTGCAAGTACGGCTATGAGGTAAACGAGCAGAGAATGATTATCACTCTTCTCAAGGCTCCTATGAATCCTGACCCGAAATCAGACAGAGGCGATCACTATTTCTCATACTCACTCTATCCGCACGCAGGCGGCTGGAAGGATGCAGAGACTCTTGTAAGAGGTCTTGAATTCAACAATCCTATGCTTCCCGTTGAAATTGCTGCAGATGCAAAGGGTGCAGAAAGCGCATCGTTCATCAGCGTTGACGGCAAAAACGTTACTCTTGAAGCTGTCAAGAAGTGCGAAGACGAAGATGCTTACATTGTTCGTTTTGTTGAAAAATCAGGCAGAAGAACAGCTGTTAACGTTGAATTCTTTGCTGAAATTGCAAGCGTTGCAGAGTGCAACCTTCTTGAAAGAGAAGACGTTGCGGCTGATATCGCAAGCGGTAACACAATGAGCTTCGAAATCAAGCCCTTCGAAATCAAGTGCTATAAAGTTAAGGTTAAATAATCAGATAAACCGCAAAGAACCCCCTCCGGAAATTCCGGAGGGGGTTTGCTTTGTTGAGAAAACATAACTAAAGGATTATATTATAATATTTCCCGTAAGAATCTGCATAATCATTTTAAGTATTCTTTCAATCAGCGATTCAAAGAAAGTGTTACCTGCCACGGTGTTACCCGTAACATAAGACCTTTCACTCTTGTTGCCGCAAGCACTGCACTCACGGTAGCTTATCTGTCTGTTTGTGACTTCGTCGTGAGTGAATTCGCTCCATTCACCGAAGTTGTGCTCGGCATAGGGGAGAGCGTTTTCGGCGGCAACGTAGCCGCAGTCGGCACAAACGTCGGCAATAATGCCCTGTGTTGAGCAGGTTGATGCAGTTATCACCGTGGGGATAAGCTCGGGGTGTTTGCAATCTCCGTTTATTGTTATTGCCTGAATGTAAGCATTCTGAACGCTGTGGTAAGAGGAGTTTCTCCAGACAGGTCTGGATAGATTTGTATTGATGTAGCTTTGACCGTCGATAGCTGTATACGCATTTTCGCTTCTGCCGCTCATTTCAAAAGGTACGCTGACAATGCCTGACGAAACCGAATGCCTTACCACAACGGAAAAGATGCAATCTTTGTCAAGGTCAATCGGTGTATCAAGGTACAGTGTATGGTAGCCTGTGTTGTGGATTGTTGTGCTGATTTCTGCAACCTTTGTGCCCTGTGTGGGCTTTGTGTAATCTTCGGGCAGATTGCAATAAACGCTTACCAGCAGATTAACGTCGGGTGTAGCAGTGTAGGTTGCGATGCTGGTAAGCTTTTCGTTACCCTCTGCTTTAAAAACGTTTGCCACCTCCATAGCTGTGTTGCAGTTAAGCTGTGTGCGCCACTCTGCACCGTTGTAGGTGTAGTTGTTCTTTATGTTTTCTGCCGAGCGGGCAATGTAGCCGGCAAAGGTTTCGATTGTGGTGTCATAGTAGGAAAGATAGAAAAAACCGCCCATTCCCCAATATTCGCCCCAACTGTTTTTGCAAATCCATGCGCCGTCATATTCGGGTCGGCTGTCCTCGTCAAAGTTTTCGGCAGGATAGTTATCGTCCCAGCCTACAATAACGACCTCGTGGTTGGGGTCATCGTCGGTTGTGCAGCAGTAAGCCGTATTATTCCAATGATAATAAGCATCGTCATAATAGTAAGAAACGGTTGCGCTTCCGTGCTCCATAACCCATTCCTTGACTTCTTCGTGTGTCTGAATAACCTGAGTGGATTCCAGCAGAATACCGCCGCCGGTGTCGTAGCGCTGACTTTCGTCATAGTTACCCATCTTTGTGAAATCTGTGCCGTAGAAAGGATAGTCAGCTTCGTTGGCAGGACCTGAATGACGGGCAAATACGGCGGAAGCCAGTTTCCAGTTGCCGCCTCTTAAATAAGGTTTTTCAAAGATTAAACCGTCACCGTGTGTGGGATCGGATTCGTCTGTAACAAGCGAGTTGCTGGCAAACCAGCTCAGATGAGCTTCTGAAAAGTCTGTGGTTTCCGCATCTGTCAGCCCTTGCTTAATGCTGTTCGTTTCAAGTGCGCTGATGCTTGAAAAAGCCCAGCAGTTGCCCGAAACACCCTGACTTTTGGTTTCCGTGATAATTCCCAGTTCTCTTGAATCGTAGCTTTCAGGTAAAGCTGTGTTGACGGAAGAGCAGTAAAGCCTTTCGTCATTCGGGATATAATCCTTGCCGTCGTCTGTTACGTATTTGTAGCCGATGTAACCGTATTCGCCCTGCGGAGCATATTCAACGTTTACAATTTCAAGCTCTGCTTCCTCCTGTGGAACGGCAACTGCATAAATTGCGGGCAAATTTGCGGCAAGCAAAAGAGTTGCCAACAATGAACCCATAACCCTCTTGAAATTCTTTTTTGATTTTTTCATTTTTCAAACCCTCTTTGCAAATCATCAGAATATAATTCTGATATATAATATTGTACTGCGATTCAAATGCGATTTCAAGTTTTTAATTCGAAATCAGCAATATTAAATAAATGAAGCATACGTTTTTTGTGCAATATTTGCACTGATTCGGCATAAATAATCAAATTCAACGTTATCACCCTTTCTCTTTTTGCTTTTCACCTATATGACGAACGACAATAAAGTTTGGTTTGCAAATTTTGAAAAGTTTTTTATTTTTAAAACTGCTAATCAGGGCAGAGAAAAAATGATTTGTTTGACACACTTAATTATGTTGTTTTTATATATATACATTATAATGTTTAGGGTAAGCTTGCGTGAGTGAAAACAAGCACTATATCCGGGATACGCACATTTTGTGAAGAAATTTAACTTTATGATTTTTGCATAAAAATCGGTGAGTTTTTTTGTCGGCTGAATAAAAATTTTGTGATTGCAAACGATAAATGCGTGTGGTAAAATATTGTTTACAAATTGTTCACAAAATAAACGTCACATTTTGTAGTTTCGTGGTGTTTTATATATTAAATGGTATAATTATGCCTTGATGAAGGAGGTGCGGCTGTGTGCGCAATAACTTCTCACTATAATGACGAATTACGCCACATTGAATATGCGGTCGAAAAATACAGCCGTATGCTTTTCCGCATTTGCTACGGCATACTTGATAATAAGGCTGATGCCGAAGATGCTCTTCAGGAAACCTTTCTGCGGTATATGACCAAAGCACCGCAGTTCAAGGATTCGGAGCACGAAAAGGCGTGGCTTATCAAGGTGGCAACCAATATCAGCAAAAATATGGTCAGGTTCAATCAGCGTCATGCGGCTGCAAATCTTGATGAATTGAGAGAAATCGGTATAGGCGACAATGACAGAGAGCTTTTTGACCTGATAATGCAGTTGCCTCCCAAATATAAGATAGTTCTCGATTTATATTATATAGAAGGTTATAAAGCAAATGAAATTGCCGACATAACCAATTCGTCGCCTGCGGCAGTGCGTAAGCAGTTGCAGGTTGGCAGAAAAATGCTCAAATATGCACTTGAAAGGAGTGAAACGGGTGAGGATTAAAAACAAGTCAATCAAAAGCTACATCACAGTTATGGAAAACCTTGATGTAAGCGATGCCAAAAAACAGGAAATCATCCGTAACTGCGCCCTTTACGCAACAAGTCGCAAAATCAAAACCAGAAACTATAAAATTGTTTCTGTCAAAATCAGCGAAAAAACAATCTGATTTTTAACAATTCAACACACAAAACGGGGCCGTCTCACTGCAAAAAGTGAGACGGCCTTTTTTATTTATGGAGACTTTTGCTACAAAAACAAAGAGGATAATTTGTATATATTTACCAAAACGGAGGAGAAAAATGAAAGAACCCGCATTTTATCGGGCAGTCAGAGGACCGCTCACAGTATTTTTTAAGACTGTTTACAGACCGCAAATAGTCGGCAAAGAAAATATTCCCGAAAACGGCAGAGTTATTCTTGCAGGCAATCACACAAATTATTTTGACTGTCTGCTTGTAGGCAGCTCAACCAGAAGATGTGTTCATTACCTTGCAAAGGATGAACTCCTTAAGGGACCGATGGGATTTGTTTTCAAAGCTCTGGGCATTATCCCCGTCAACCGCAGAACAAAAGATTCAAAAGCTCTTTCAACGGCGGTGGAAACACTTGAAGATGAAAAACTTATCGGTATTTTTCCTGAAGGAACAATCAACAAAACTGAAGACGTTATAATGCCTTTCAAATTTGGTGCTGTCAAAATGTCACAAGTTGCGCAGGCAGATATCGTTCCTTTTGTTATCTCGGGCAAATATAAGCCTTTCAGAAAAAGCGTAAAAATCACATTTTATAAGCCTTTAAAGCCGCAGGAAGATCTTGCGCAGGCAAACGAAAAACTTATGAAAATCGTATCAGACGGAATTATCAAGGAGACAAAAGCAAATGAAGAAAAATGAAAAAAGACCTGAGGACAGAGAGCTCGGTTACAAATTACTTACACCTTTTATGAGAGTCGCTTTCAGACTCTGGTATAATCCCAAAATCATCGGTGCAGAAAAGATTCCCGCAGACGGCGCAATCGTTATTGCGTGCAACCACAAGCACGTTTATGACCAGTGCCTTACGGTTATGGCAACCAAAAGAGTAATCCATTATATGGCTAAAAAAGAATATTTTGACGGCAAGCTTGCTCCTCTTTTCAAAATCGTAGGCTGCATTCCCGTTGACAGAGCCAGAAGAGATTTTTCAAGTGCAAAATCAGCTCTTGCCGTGCTTAAAAAAGGCGGTGCAGTAGGCATTTTCCCCGAGGGTACAAGAAACAAAACCGATAAGTTTATGCTTCCCCTTAAAGAAGGTGCTGTTGCAATGGCTAAAAAGGGCGAGGCATATATCGTGCCCTGCGGTCTTACAGGCGATTACTGTTTCAGAAGCAAAAACCTCACAATCCGCTACGGGGAGCCTTTTAAGGTGGGCAATATGACAACCACAGAGGCAAACGAAAAGCTCAGGGGCGAAATCGAGCGTCTTATGCTCGAAAATCTTGACAGCGAAGCAAAAATGAAAAAGAACGCATAAATCGGGAGAGAAAAAATGAGAATTGGTATGGATGTCGGTTCAACCACTCTTAAGTGCGTTGCGATTGATAATGAAGGTAACATAGTTTATAAAGCATACGAACGGCATTTTTCAAAAATTGCCGAAAAAAGCGCAGAAATGCTTTCTGATATCGTTCAGAAAAATCCGCAGTTTGCAAAAGCAAGTCTTACGGTTTCCGGCTCTGCCGGCATGGGCTTCGCAAACTCACTCGGTCTGGAGTTTATTCAGGAGGTTTACGCTACAAGAATCAGTGTTTCACGTATTCTGCCCGGCACCGATGCCGTTATCGAGCTTGGCGGTGAAGATGCAAAAATTCTTTTCTTCACAAACGGAGTGGAAGTAAGAATGAACGGTTCCTGTGCAGGCGGTACAGGCGCATTCATCGACCAGATGGCATCACTTCTGAGTGTTGATCCGCTTGAAATGAATGAACTCGCAAAGAAAAAGGAAAAAATCTATTCCATCGCTTCCAGATGCGGTGTTTTTGCAAAATCAGATATTCAGCCGCTTCTTAATCAGGGCGCAAGAAAGAACGATATTGCCGCGAGCATCTTTACTGCAGTTGTAAACCAGACTGTATCAGGTCTTTCACAGGGCAGAAAAATCGAGGGTAATGTTGTTTATCTCGGCGGACCTCTTTATTTTCTTTCACAGCTCAGAGAAGCTTTTGACGAAGGCCTTGGTGTTAAGGGTAACTGTCCTGAAAACGGTCTTTATTTTGTTGCACTCGGTGCCGCTTTTTCATCAGACGGCACGGCAATTGATATTATTGAAACAACAGAAAAAATCCGCAACGCAAAAGAGAGCGGCGAATACCTTGGCGCAAAGGAGCTTTTTGCATCAAAAGAAGAATATGATGAATTCAGCAAGCGCCATGCAAAGGATTCTGTTAAGGAAAACTGCCCCATTTCCAAGGGTGAGCAGGTCTGCATAGGTATTGATGCAGGTTCAACAACCGTTAAAGCGGCGGTTGTCAATATGCAGGGTGAAATAGTCTGCAGCAGATACGTACCCAATAACGGTGATCCCGTTACGCTTATCAGAGATTTTCTTGCAGATTTTTACAGAGATTATCCCGATGCTGTTGTTGCTTCAAGTGCGGTAACGGGCTACGGTGAAGACATAATCAAAAACGCTTTTGCGGTTGATTTCGGTCTTGTTGAAACCGTGGCACATTTTACCGCTGCCAAAAAATTCAAGCCCGATGTTGATTTTATCATCGATATCGGTGGTCAGGATATCAAATGTTTTAAAATCAGAAACAATGCAATTGATAATATCTTCCTCAATGAGGCGTGCTCGTCGGGCTGCGGTTCTTTCTTGCAGACTTTTGCCGCCGCATGGGGATATAACATAGCAGATTTTTCAAAGCTCGGTCTTTTTGCAGACAGACCCGTTGATCTTGGCTCGCGTTGCACCGTTTTTATGAATTCATCTGTTAAGCAGGCACAGAAGGACGGCGCATCAATCGAAAATATTTCCGCAGGTCTTTCAATCAGCGTTGTCAAAAACGCAATTTATAAGGTTATCCGTGCCGCAAATGCCGACGAGCTCGGCAAAAACATTGTAGTTCAGGGCGGTACCTTCCTTAACGATGCCGTTTTGCGTGCGTTTGAGCAGGAAATCGGCAGAGATGTTGTCAGACCGAGCATTTCGGGCATTATGGGTGCTTACGGCGCCGCTCTTTATTCCCTTGAAAGAATGTCGGGCAAGAGCACACTTATTTCTGCCGAAGAGCTTGAAAGCTTTGAACACAAAGTTAAGGCGGTTACCTGCGGCAAGTGCAGCAACAACTGCCGCCTGACTGTAAACACGTTCTCGTCGGGCAGAAGCTTTATCGGCGGTAACCGTTGCAGCAAGCCTCTTGCAAAGAAATCAACACTTGCGACAGACAATATGTTTGATTATAAAAGAGAGCTGCTTTCAAAATACGGCAACACCATCGGCACAAGGGAGCTTATCGGTCTGCCTATGGGTCTTAATATGTTTGAGCTTCTTCCTTTCTGGCATACGTTCTTCACACAGCTCGGCTTCGGTGTTGCAATTTCTGCAAAATCCACAAGAGAGCTCTATGTTATGGGTCAGCATACAATTCCGTCAGATACCGTTTGCTACCCTGCAAAGCTTATTCACGGTCACATCGAAGACCTTCTTGCAAGGGGAGTACAGAACATTTTCTATCCCTGTATGTCATATAACATTGACGAAGATCTAGGCGATAACAACTATAACTGCCCCGTTGTTGCTTATTATCCCGAGGTTATCCGCTCCAACGTGGGTGAGCTCAAAAAGATAAACTTTATGAGCGATTACGTCGGTTTGCACAGACCCAAGGATTTCAGCAAAAAGATTTATGCCATTCTTTCGGCGCATTTTGAAGGTCTTACACCTAAGGCGGTCAAGGCGGCGGCAGATAAGGCTTATGACGAATATCACGGCTTTATGAAAAAAATTCACCTCAAGGGTATGGAATATCTTGAGGCGGCAAAGAAAAACAATCTGCCGGTTATTGTGCTCTGCGGCAGACCTTATCACCTTGACGAAGAAATCAACCACGGAATCGATAAGCTGATTTGCGAATGCGGAGCAACCGTAATAACAGAGGACAGCGTAAGTCCTCTTGTTGAAAAATTCCCCACAACCGTTCTTAACCAGTGGACTTACCACTCAAGGCTTTATGCGGCGGCAAAATACGTTGCCAAGAAGGGTGATAACGACCTGAATATTGTTCAGCTTGTTTCATTCGGTTGCGGAGTTGATGCTATCACAACAGATGAAATGCGCACAATCCTTGAAAATGACGGCAAGATTTATACACAGATTAAAATTGACGAAATTTCAAACCCCGGTGCGGTAAAAATCAGACTCCGCAGTCTGTTTGCCGCAACAGGCAGATAAGGAGGCGGAAAAATGAATACTGCAGACAGAGTAGAGTTTACCAAAGAAATGAAAGACTATACCATTCTGGCTCCCAATATGCTTGAGATTCATTTTTCGCTTCTTCTCAACATCTTCGGTCAGTACGGATATAAAGTTGAGCTTCTTCGAAATGACGGCAGAGCCGTTGTTGACGAGGGTCTGAAATACGTTCATAATGACACCTGTTACCCTGCACTTCTTGTTATAGGTCAGCTTATCGATGCTCTTAATTCGGGCAAATATGACCCCAACAAGACCGCACTGCTCATCACACAGTCGGGCGGCGGTTGCAGAGCTTCAAACTATATCCATCTTCTCAGAAAAGCGCTTAAAAAAGCAGGTTATCCTCAGGTGCCCGTTATTTCACTTAACCTTTCGGGTCTTGAGAAAAACAGCGGCTTCAAAATCAGGCTTTCAATGGCGCTCAAAATGCTCTCTGCCGTTATTTACGGCGACCTGATTATGCTCCTCAAAAATCAGGTTGAGCCTTATGAAGTCAACAAGGGTGAAACAGAAAAACTTACACAGAAATGGATAAAGGATATCAGCGCGGATTTGCAGAGAGGCAGAGGCTATTCCTTCTTTGAAATCAAGCGCAATCTTCCCAAAATCACAAAAACCTTTGCGGAAATTCCCGTTAAAAAGCTTGATAAAACAAAGGTCGGCGTGGTTGGTGAAATTTATGTTAAATACTCACCCCTTGCAAATAATCACCTTGAAGAATTCCTGTTCGGTCAGGATTGTGAGGTTATGGTGCCCGGTCTGCTCGGCTTCCTTAACTTCAAGGTTGATAACCGTCTTGAGGATATCAAGCTTTACGGCGGCAATCCTTTCAAGAAAATTGCAATGCAGATTGCAATGTGGTATCTTGCAAAAACAGAAGAGAATCTTCGCAACGCTGCAGGTGCTTACGGCAATTTCACAGTGCCTGCACCTTATGCTCATATTAAAGAAATCTGCACCAAAATCATCGGCGCAGGCTGTAAGATGGGCGAAGGCTGGCTTTTGACTGCAGAAATGATGGAGCTTATTGAAAGCGGCTACGGAAACATTGTTTGCGCCCAGCCTTTCGGCTGTCTGCCCAACCACATTGTCGGCAAGGGTATGATAAGAAAGCTCAAAGAAATGTATCCGCAGTCAAACATTGTTCCCATTGACTATGACCCCGGTGCAACAAAGGTCAACCAGGAAAACAGAATCCGCCTTATGCTTGCAGTTGCAAACGAAAACAAAGGATGTTCACACTCCTGCGAAGGCTGCACACATTGTGAATAGTATTAAAAATCAAAGGCTTGCAGAATTTATTCCTGCAAGCCATATTTCTTTATAAAAATATTGTTGTATTATTTCTCATTGTATGATAAAATAAACTTCAATTTGCTTTTGAAACGGTGTTTCGACGTTGTTGCCGTAACATTCATATTTGGCAAAGAATAAATAAAAAGAGAGTTTACTTATGAAAAAATCAAATGCATTTGCGCTTTTGCCGATAGGAGTATTCGTTGTATTCTACCTTTCTCTCGGCATAATTTTTGAATACATTATGAAAATTCCCATGGGATTTTATAATGTACCCGTTGTTGTTGCTTTTCTTGTTGCTTTGTTTGTTGCCGTTATTCAGACAAAAGGTAAATCACTTGAAGAAAAGTTTGAGATAATGGGGCACGGAGCAGGTGATAAAAACATTATTACAATGCTGCTCATATTTATGCTTGCAGGTATTTTTGTGGGCGTTGCAGGCAGAAGCTCGGCAGAAAGCGTAGCTTATTTCATGCTTTCCGTCACACCGCCGAAATTCGCGGTTGTTGTTTTGTTTGTCATCAGTTGCTTTGTTTCAACTGCTATGGGTACGTCTGTGGGTACAATCACGCTGATAACTCCCATAGCCGTGGCAGTTTCATCGGGTTCGGGTTTCTCGCTTCCGCTTTGTGTCGGTACGGTTGTAGGCGGTGCTATGTTTGGCGATAATCTTTCTTTTATTTCAGACACAACAATTGCCGCTTGTAACGGTCAGGGGTGTAAAATGAAAGATAAATTCCGAACCAATCTTGCCATTGTTGTTCCTGCGGCAGTGATTACACTTATTCTGATTTTCATTCTTTCGCTTAATTCCGATATCCCCGAGAAGATTGAAAAAAGCTATAACCTTATTCAGATAATACCCTACGTGCTTGTTCTTATCAGCGGAATTGCCGGCGTGAATGTATTCATAACCCTGTTAATCGGGATTGTTTCAAGCAGTATTATTATGATCGCAACGGGCACAATCAGGTTTCCTGACTTGCTTTCAAATATGGGCACAGGGGCTTCGGGAATGTTTGAAACTTCAATGGTTGCGGTGCTTGTTGCATCAATGTGCGCTCTTATTAAGCACAACGGCGGCTTTGAAGCTCTGCTTAACGGAATCCGCCGCATATTCAAGGGTAAAAGAAGCGGTCAGCTCGGCATCGGTCTGCTTGTAGGTCTTATGGATATTGCAACGGCAAACAATACGGTTGCAATTGTTATGGCAAACCCGATTGCAAAAGATATGGCAGGGGATTACGGCTTTTCTCCGCGCAAAACCGCATCAATTCTTGATACGTTTTCGTGCATAATACAAGGCTTTTTGCCTTACGGAGCACAGATTCTTGTTGCGCTTTCGGCGGTCAGCACACTCGGATACAAGCTTACTGCGTTTGAGATTATTGCAAATCTTTTCTATCCGATGATGCTTCTTGCAAGCTCGCTTGTGTTTATATTTCTTATCCCCGAGAAAAAGAAAAAGGCATAAAAATAACGGATACGGTTCATTTTTACGAACCGTATCCGCTTTTTATTTGTCAATAAATCTGATTTGCCTTATTTCTGATAAATCTTAACATAATCAACAACGAATTCTGTTCTGAAAGTGTCCTTGTTAAATCCCTCAAGCTCTTCTATACCGGGGATTTCAAGCGAAACAATAACATCTTCCTCAACCTGTGAAACGCCGTTGCCGAAGGTTGAACGAACGGTTTCAACACCGTTTACATAGAAAATATATTCTTCCTCTGTCCACTCAAGACCGTAGGTGTTGTATTCGTTGGTAATATCGTTGCCGTAAAAACTGCCGAGCATTGCGGACTGGAAGCCTTCCTGTACGCCGTCAACGCCTGCGCAATGAATGGCGTGAGTGATGCAGTATTTGTCATTCTTTTTGTCATAGCATTTTGATTCGAAAATATCAAGCTCTGCGCCGCCGGGACCGCCCTTTGAGATTGATGCCGTATAGGGACCGTCTGCCTGAATCCAGAATGCGCTCCAATAGCCGGGGGAATCGTTAACTTTGCACTTGATTTCAAAATATCCGTGCTTATATCTTTCCTTGAGCTTGATTGCGGCGGTGTACCATCCTTCGCCGTATTCACCGTCTGGGAGATATTCGCCTGCAATAATGAGGTTGCCGTCTTTGACCTCGACCTGACTTGAAGCGTTGAAGCCTCCGCGTCTGGGACCGTTGCCTCTGTATTCCCATACGTCGGTATCCAGTGCTTCACCGTTAAACTCATCATAAACAACAATGCTGTATCCTGTCAGGTCAAGCACTTCGCCTCTTGGCGTGAGAGGCATACCGAAAATCAACATCTGAAGAATTTCAAAAATGGCGAGCAGGGTTGAGAGAAAGCCTTTGATTGAAAAGGTTGAAAACAGGTTGCCCACATATTCAAACAGCTTTTCAACCGCCCATATTTCTCTGTAGCTGAGTTTTAACAAGGTGTAAATCTTATCAAGCATAAGCAAAACCTCCTATTTATAATTTAATTATAGTGTTGAACGGTTTGTAAGTCAATAGTGCATTGACATTGTGCGCTTTATGCAATAAAATAACATACAGGCGGTGGTTTTATGAAAAAGAAAATCGCAATTGTCACGGGTGCAAGCTCGGGCATAGGCAGGCAAGTTGCGGCGGCTTTGCGTGATGCAGGTTGCAATGTTTATGATTTCAGCCGCAGAGATATCCCTGCCGAAAATATAAATCATATATCTGTTGATGTTACTGATGAAGTTGCAGTTGCAAGCGCAATCAATGCCGTTGCAGATAATGAAGGCGGTTTGGATATTGTGGTTAACTGTGCGGGCTTCGGCATTTCGGGCGCAGTTGAATTCACAACCCTTGAAGCCGCAAAATCGCAGTTTGACGTCAATTTTTTCGGCATGGTCAACGTGAACAAAGCGGCAATTCCGCATATGCGTAACAGCGGCGGCAGAATTGTTAATATCAGCTCTGTTGCGGCGGCTGCGCATATTCCGTTTCAGACCTATTATTCTGCATCAAAGGCGGCAACTGAGTCTTATACCTGTGCTCTTGCCAACGAATTAAAGCCTTTTGGTATCACCGTCACGGCGATTCAGCCGGGAGACATCTGTACGGAGTTTACACAGGCGCGCCAAAAATCCTTTGACGGTGATGATGTTTACGGCGGAAGAATCGCACGCAGTGTTTCGGGTATGGAAAAAGACGAGCAAAAGGGGATGAGTTCCGAATTTGCAGGTAAATATATCGCCAAAATCGCTCTTAAGAAAAAAGTCAAACCGATTTATGCAATCGGTTTAAGCTATAAATTTCTTTCAACGCTTTGCAAGGTTTTCCCTTGCAGAATACGCAACGAAATAGTCGGTATGCTTTATGCAAAATAAAATCGGAGTTGAAAGTATGAAAAAAATCGGCAGACAGGTGCATTTTATTCCCACATCAGAAAATAATCTGCGAAACGGTGAAGGCTCATTTATAAGGCTCAAAAACGGCTCGCTGATGTTTGTTTATACAGAGTTTTACGGTAATGACTGGGAGGACGAAGCAACCGCAAGGTTTGCGGCAATCTTCTCTCACGATGAGGGCGAAACATGGGGAGAGAAAAGGGTTGTTTTCGAAAAACCTGCAGATGCGGTCAACATAATGTGTTTTTCTTTTCTTCGTATGAATAACGGTGACATCGGTGCGTTTTATATCATTAAAAACGCAGACCTCACAGACAAAATCGTTTTCACACGTTCCGCTGATGAGGGCAAAACCTGGGGTGTTCCCGTTAACTGCCTCGACTGCCTTGAAACGTCAGATTATTATGTGATAAATAATGACAGAGTGGTTAAGCTTAACAGCGGCAGAATTCTTTTTGCAGTTGCACGCCACACCGTGCTGACGGAGCATAAAGAGTTTATGCCGGGCATTATATGTTTCTTTTATTCAGACGATGACGGAGCAACGTGGCATAAAACGGAAACGGAGTTTTCCTGCCCTTTCATCAGCAACCCCGACGGCTATGAAGAGCCGGGTCTTTATGAATTGCCTGACGGCAGAATCTGGTGTTACATCAGAACAAGCCTTGGCTTTCAGTTTGAATGCTTTTCCGAAGACGGCGGTATAAATTGGTCTGCACCCGAGCCCAATATGTTTTTTTCTTCTGCGTGTTCACCGATGCACGTCAAAGATTGCGGCGAATACACCGTTGCCGTTTTCAATCCCGAGCCCGAACATCTTATGCGTTCCGAAAGTGAACCCTGGGGCAGAACACCGTATGTTATCGCAGTCAGCGCAGACAGAGGAAAAAGCTTTAAAAAAGAGAATGTGTTCTATCTCGAAGATGATCGCAAAAACGGTTATTGCTACCCTGCAATTATCGAAACAAAAGACGGCTTTTTGGTTGCATATTATCACAGCAACGGCACGGGAATATGCCTTAACAGCCTGAAAATCACCAAGGTTACATATGATGAATTTGAGATTATGACGGAGGAATGATTGTGCTTAAGAAATTTGTTTCTGTTTTACTCTCTGTTGCAATGCTTTTCGGGTTTTGCTCAATCGCATTTGCAGAGAATGCCGATTCCTATGCAATCCGCTTCGGCACTGACAGCAAGCTTAAGGTTATGCACATAACGGACACGCATCTTGAAGATTACAATGTTGATGCATCCGTCTGGGCAATCGGCGAAGCCTGTGACAGAGAACAGCCCAATATTGTTGTAATTACGGGTGACAATGTTCAGAATTGCGAGAATCCTGCCGACACAAAAATTCTTATCGACAAGCTTATGAAAGTTTTCGAACAGAGAAATATCCCTGTTGCAGTAACCTTCGGCAACCACGATTCTGAAAGCGGTGCAATGAGCAGAGAAGAGCTTATGGCATATTATAACACTTATTCTTGCTCCGTTTCCGTTGATGACGGCGAAGCTCTTTCGGGTTGCGGCACATATAATATTCCTGTGCTTGCATCAGTCGGCGACGACGTTAAATTTAATCTCTGGGTGTTTGATTCGGGTGATTATGTCAACGAAGGATATGCCTGCGTGCTTTCTGACCAGGTTGAGTGGTACAAACAAACTTCAGATGCTCTTAAAGCACAAAACGGCGGCGAAAAAGTTAATTCACTTGTTTTTCAGCACATAATCGTTGCAGACGTTTATGATGCACTTGAAAAAACAAACGGAAAAAAGCTTTTTTCGTTTGAGCATATGTATAATGAAAATGAATATTACCGCTTTGACCCCGAAAACGTGAATTTCGGTACGCTTAACGAAACTCCCTGCAGCGGTTACTATAACTACGGTCAGTTTGAAGCGATGGTTGAAAAAGGTGATGTGCTTGCTATGTTTACGGGTCACGACCACACAAATGCCTTCGGTGTAAAGCATAAGGGAATTGATATCGTCAATTCATTAAGCACCCGTTATAACGGTGACAGATTTTCAACTCAATACGGTTACAGAATGATTGAGGTTGACGAAAAGGACACTTCCGTTTATACAAGCAAAGTTGTTCATTGGTATGATTTCTTTACGCTTGAAGATGCGTTTGAATATAAGAAAAACGGTGACGGCTTTGGCTTTAAAACAGCCGCCGATATTGCGGTCAAAGGCTTCTTTCAGAAGCTTATAACAGTTGTTTACCGCTCTTTCGGCTCGCTTGTAACAGGCAGACAGGTATCTTATACGGATTGATAAAACAAAGTGCAGAGGAGATAAAATGGCAGTTAAATTAATTGCAACCGACCTTGACGGTACGCTTATGGCGCCCGATCATATGACGGTTACGCAAAGAACAAAAAAAGCGCTTATTGCGGCGCATGAGAAAGGCATAAAGTTTGCAATCGTAACAGGCAGAACGCTCCGCTTCACCGATGACGTAACGGCACAGGTGCCGTTTGCAGACTACGTTGTCAGCTCAAACGGTGCGGCTGTTTATGACCGCAACGCAGACGAATATGTATATTCAACACTTATCCCCAACGAGGTTGTGCTCGGTGCGGTTGAACTTCTCAACACAATGCCTGTGCACTTTCACATTTATCTCGGCGGCAGAATTTATATTCAGCAGTCAGCGATGGCTTATTCGGCTGACACGGGCCTGCCCGAAGATTTTTTAAAAGACTTTCTTTCAAAGGTAACTGTTGTTGATGACCTTAAAACGGTTATCGGCAACAGCGATGCAGAGGTTATCGACGTTTTTTCGTTAGGCGAAAACGAAAGAACGGTTACCGACTATTTCAAAAGCAAAAACCTTGTTATGACTTCAGCTGTCAGGGGTGAGCTTGCAGCTACCGCGGTGGGTGCAGACAAAGGCACGGCTCTGCGAGGCTTGTGCGAGGTTATCGGTATTTCGACTGAGGAGGCAATGACCTTTGGCGATGCAGAGAATGACTGCCCGATGCTTGAGGCGGCAGGACTTTCTTTTGCTATGGAAAACGGCGGCGAAATCTGCAAAAAAACGGCAAAAGCCGTTGCTCCGTCAAATGCTGTTGACGGCGTAGCTCAAATGATAGAGAAATATTGTTTATGAGGTGAACATACTATGGATACAAATAAAATTCTTTCACATTGTGACCACACTCTGCTTGCTGTTGATGCAACCTGGGAGCAGATAAAGGGTATCTGTGATGACGGCATAAAATATTCAACCGCAAGTGTCTGCATTCCTGCTTCATTTGTTAAACAGGCAAAGGAATACGTGGGTGAAAAGCTTGTAATCTGCACGGTTATCGGCTTCCCCAACGGCTATTCGACCGCTGCCGTCAAGGTTTTTGAGGCGGCAGATGCCGTTGCAAACGGTGCGGACGAAATTGATATGGTTATCAATGTGGGTATGCTCAAGGATAAAAAATATGATGAAATTCTTGCAGAAATCAAGGCGGTAAAAGCCGCATGTGAGGGTAAAATATTAAAAGTAATTATTGAAACCTGCCTTCTTACGGATGAAGAAAAAATTCAGATGTGCCGCATCGTTACCGAATCGGGTGCGGATTTCATCAAAACGTCAACGGGCTTTTCAAAAGGCGGCGCAACAAGAGAGGATATTGGTCTTTGTGTCGCCAATAGGGGCGAAAACGTAAAGATGAAAGCCGCAGGCGGTAGCCGCTCGCTTGAGGATGCAGAGGATTATCTTGCTCTCGGCTGTGAAAGACTCGGCACAAGCGCAATAGTAAAAATTATCAAGAATCAGGAAGTTCAGGGGTATTAAACCCATTCAGCCTGAATACATTTAAGGAGTTTGATTTTTATGAGCAATCTGCCCACTCCGCACATTGCGGCAACAGAAAAGGATGCTTTTGCAAAAACCGTTCTTATGCCGGGTGACCCCTTGCGCGCAAAATACATTGCAGAAAATTTTCTCGAAAACGCAGTTCTTGTCAATAACACAAGAGGGGTGCAGGGATATACGGGGTTTTATAACGGCAAACGTGTTTCCGTTATGGCTTCGGGTATGGGTATGCCGTCAATCGGCATTTATTCCTACGAACTTTTTAACTTTTATGATGTTGAAACCATAATCCGTGTCGGCTCAGCGGGTGCAATCAGTCCTTTGCTTCATCTGCGTGACGTTGTTATCGGTATGGGAGCCTGCACAAACAGCAGCTATGCCTCGCAGTTTAAGCTGCCGGGAACTTTTGCCCCCGTTGCAGATTACGGAACTCTGACAAAAGCGGTTGATGCCGCACAAAAGCTTGGTGTTAATGTAACTGTCGGCAATCTTTTTTCGTCAGATACTTTTTATGACGATGCTTCCGGTCTTGCAGACTGGCAAAAGATGGGCGTGCTCGCCGTTGAAATGGAAGCCGCGGCTCTTTATATGAATGCGGCAAGAAGCGGCAAAAAAGCACTCTGCATCTGCACAATTTCCGACTGTCCTCTTGTGGGCGGCGAAGAGTGCACCGCTCTTGAAAGAGAGCAGACTTTTAACAAAATGATTGAAATTGCTCTGGAGGCGGCTGAATGAACAACGCTGAACTGATTAAGCTTGCTCTTGAAGCAAGGCAAAAATCGTATTCGCCGTATTCGGGCTTTGCCGTAGGTGCGGCTTTGCTGTGCAAAAACGGTAGGGTCTATACAGGTTGCAATATCGAAAATTCAGGCTATTCAGCCACCAACTGCGCAGAAAGAACGGCGTTTTTCAAAGCCGTTTCGGAGGGCGAAAACGAGTTTGAAAAAATTGCCGTTGCAGGCGGTAAATCACAGGATTCGATTCCTGCCGATTACTGTGCTCCCTGCGGCATCTGCAGACAGGTTATGCATGAATTCTGTGAGAGCGGTTTTGAGATCATAATTGCCAAAACGGAAACTGATTTTAAAGCGGTAACCCTTGCGGATTTGCTTCCGATGAGTTTCGATATCCGTGATTTCTGAGGTGAAAAAATGGACTTCAAATCTATAATTCAAAAAAAGCGTGACGGCTTTGCTCTCACAAAAGAAGAAGTTGAGTTTGTTGCCTTTGCGGCGGCAAACGAAACCGTACCCGACTATCAACTCTCCGCACTTCTTATGGCAATATTTTTCAACAGCCTTAACGAAGAAGAAACCCTTTGGCTAACCGATGCAATGGCACGTTCGGGCGATATGGCGGATTTGTCGGGCATTGACGGTGTCAAGGGCGATAAGCATTCAACAGGCGGCGTAGGCGACAAAACAACGCTTATCGTTGCGCCCGTTGTTGCCTGTTGCGGTGTTAAAATGGCAAAAATGAGCGGCAGAGGTCTTGGTCACACGGGCGGCACGGTTGATAAGCTGGAATCGATTCCGGGTTTCAGAACTTCGCTTGAAACGGATGAGTTTGTCAATATCGTCAACACCTGCGGTTTGTGTGTTGCGGGACAGTCGGGCAGACTTTGTCCTGCCGACAAAAAGCTTTACGGCCTGCGTGACGTTACCGCAACGGTTGATAATATGCCGCTTATCGCTTCAAGCATTATGAGCAAAAAGCTTGCAGGCGGCGCTGACTGTATCGTGCTTGACGTCAAGTGCGGCAGCGGTGCGATTATGAAAGACCTTGATACGGCAAAAGAGCTTGCGGAGAAAATGGTTGAAATCGGCAAGGGTGCAGGCAAAAAGATTGCCGCTCTTATAACCGATATGGATAAGCCGCTTGGCAGATACATCGGCAATTCGCTTGAGGTAATTGAGGCTGTTGAAACTCTTAAGGGTAACGGACCCGAGGAATTGACCGAAATCTGCATTCTTCTTGCCGCAAAACTTCTGGAGCTTGCAGGCAAAGGCGGCTTTGAAGAGTGCAAGACTCTTGCAAAATCAAAAATAGCTGACGGCTCAGCTCTTGCAAAATTAGCCGAAATGGTAAAGCTTCAGGGCGGCGATGCAGAATATATAATGTATACAGACCGTTTCCCGAAAGCGAAATTCAGCCGTGAGATTATTGCAGAAGAAAGCGGATATATTGCCGCCATGAATACCGAGGGCATCGGCTCCGTTTGCGTTGCACTTGGTGCAGGCAGACAGAAAAAAGAGGACTCAATCGACCCGAGTGCAGGTATAATCCTTGAAAAGAAAACGGGTGATTACGTTGAAAAGGGCGAAACCCTTGCAACTCTTTATTGCTCTGACGAGGTGCTTTTTGTCGCCGCAGAAAAGCAATATCGCAACGCACTCACTTTTTCGTCTGCAAAGTCAGACAGTTTGCCATTGCTTCTGGAAATCGTTGAGTAATACTGCACAAAAAATAATGCCGTTTTTTGACTTGATAAAGACTGTGCATTGTGTTATAATTAATCGAATTTATAATGAAAAGGAGATTTTTTTCATGGGAAAATTAAATCAGATCGATAAAGCTGCTGATAATAAGGGTAGCTTTATTGCAAAGCTTTGGATTTTTGTTAAGTTCATTTTTGCAAGTCTCGGTGCTTGCATCGTTCAGATTGCCCTTGTCAACCTTATTCCGATGATTCCTGCAGTTAAGGAACTTTTTGCGGTTGAATTTGTTAAGTGGCCTATTTTCGGCGTTAATGTTTTAGATTATCCCGTAGTAAAAGATGCAGCAGGTAACATCATTCTCGGCGGTCTCGGCTACTGCATCGCTTTCAACGTATCCAACGTTGTTGCTCAGGTTGTAGCATTCTTCATCAACAGAGAAAAAACATTCAAATCAAGTGCAAATATTGCAGTAACTCTTCCCATTTATCTTGTTTGCACAGTTATCATTCTTCTCTTCTCAGCATGGCTTGCACCCACACTTCTTAACGTTTTCAACGGTTGGGGTTGGAGTCCGAGCCTCGCAGGCAACGTTTCAACATTCGGTTGCATGTTCTTCCAGTTTATCGCATTCTTCCCCGTTCAGGCTATCCTCTTCCGCAAAAAGAAGGAAGACAAGAAAGAAAGCAAATAATTCAATACATAACACAAGCGGAGCTTTATGCTCCGCTTTTTATTTATGGGCAAAATAAACTGTGAGTTTTTGCTCTCCCGTTCGTCTAAAGGGTGAAATGAGGTGATATTGTGGATAAAGGCAACCAAAGCTATATGCGGTTTCTGGCAGGCGATAAGCAAGGTCTTGTTGAGATAATTGAACTTTACAGCGATTCTCTTGTTGCGTTTATCAATGGATTTGTGCACGATTATGCCGCCGCCGAAGATTTGATGCAGGATACTTTTCTTGAGCTGATTATCAGAGAATGCAGTTTCAGGGGCGAATCGCAGTTCAAAACCTGGCTTTTTAAAATCGCACGCAACAAGGCTATTGACCATATCCGCAAAAACCGAAGAGTTATCCCTGTTGACGATTCTTTTGTTTTTGCGCCGGATGAAACCAAGTCCGCAGAACAGGCTGTTATTGCCGGCGAAAGAAGCAAAGCGGTGCGCCTTGCCATGGTAAAAATCAATCCGCTTTATGCCCAGGTAATCTATCTTTCGTTCTTTGAGGATATGAATAATGATGAAATTGCCTGTGTTATCCGCAAGAACAAAAGGCAGGTTGAAATGTTGCTTTACCGTGCAAAGGAAGCGATGAAAAAAACTTTGGAAAGGGAGGGCTTTGAATATGAATAAATATGAGATTCGTGCAGATGCGGTTTTGAAAAAATATGAGGAGTATAATGAAAACCGCAGGAAAAAAGTGAACAAAGCTATCAGGATAACATCTGTTGCAGCGTGTGTAATAATTGTTGCAGGCGTGGGTGTTGCTCTCGGCAGTCAGATGAAAAAACCTCTGCCGCCCGAGGTTGTGCCTGTGCAGACCCAAAAGACCACCGTAACCGCCTCTTTAAATCAAGCATATAACGGCAAAACGGTGTTTATTTCAAAAGAGGTCAAAAACCAGGGGGATTACGTGACCTGCTATGTAAACGATGCAAACGAAGAAAATCCCTATAATGAAAAAAACAGCTACGGCGTGATGTCGTCAAAGGGCGAAATCGTTGTGCCGCCTGTTTATAACAAGGCTTTTGCGGTCAGTGAAAACTGTTTTGTTGTTGAAAAAAGAAACGAAAACCACGATACCGTTTCGGCTCTTACCGATTCCGAGGGCAACGTTCTTTTTGATTATTTCAGAGGGCATATTCGTGCAATACACTATGGAGAAGACGTGTTTGTGCTGATTGCAGAGGGGGTTGAGGGCAAGGATATTCTTCTTAAAACCGACGGCACACCTGCAATCGGTATTGGATTTGAAAACCTGACCTATGCCCACACGGCAACAGTGCCGCACGGCTTTGAGAAAGATGAGTTTATATTTGGTATATATAATAATGAAATTTACCTTATCAGCTATAAAGGCGAAATAAAAGGCGTTTACGGTGAGAAACCGAAAATCAAAAAAACGCTCGGCAACGGTTTCAGCCTGACTGCTGCATACAGGGATAAAACCTTGCTTCTGGGTGCTTGTGATGCTGCGGGCAACGAAATTGTTCCATGTGATTATAATTCGCTTAATTTCACAGGTGACAGATTTGTCGGCAGACGGGGCGCAAATCAGGGCCTTGACCCTCACGATATTGCCGTGATTTATGACACGCAGGGCAATCTTGTTTGCGAAAGCGGAGTTTTCCTTGATATCATATTTGAATACGGTGCAGAAACAGGTGTAGGCATTGCGATGGGTGAGTGGAGTGACGAAAAAATGGTTACGCTTGGCGGTTGCTGGGTTATTGATAAAAACGGCAACAAGCTTTCAGGTGAGTATGACCGCATAGATAAAAATACAGACGGCACTTACACCGCATATTATGACGGGCATACAAAAACTCATCTGCTTGACTCAAACGGAAATATTATCTCATAACCGAATACCATCTTTTTGGGGGTCGCTTCTTTGAGGCGGCTCCGCTTTTTTATTAAAAATATTTCCAAACACATATTTTTGTGTCTTTTGCCATAGAATAACCACTATATATTGTGTTATCATTTCGTCACTGACCCGATATTTTTGCATATTTTGTGCTTGTGAGGTGGTTTTTATGAATATTCAGGGCTTGCAAAAGCTGACGTTGCTCGATTACCCGGGCAAAATGGCTTGTATCGTTTTCACGGGCGGTTGCAATCTGCGATGCCCGTTCTGCCACAATGCGTCAATCGTGCTCAATCCTTCGGCGGAAGGTGAATTTACCGTTGACGAAATCAAAGCGTTCCTCAAAAAACGTCAGGGCATTCTCGAGGGCGTGGTTATAACAGGTGGCGAACCGCTTATGCAAAAGGATATTGCAGAATTCATTGAGGTTATCAGGGAGCTCGGCTACAGTGTCAAGCTTGACACAAACGGCACTTATCCCGACAAACTCCGTGAGCTTATCGACAAAGGTCTTGTCGATTACGTTGCAATGGATATCAAAGCTTCACCTGCAGGCTATCCGCCGGCAGTCGGCATAGGCGGCTATGATATTTCAAAAATCACCCAAAGTGTAAAACTGCTTTTAGAGGGCAGAGTAGATTATGAGTTCAGAACAACCGTTGTGCGTGAATTTCACAGCGTTTTTGATATGAATGCTCTGGGCGAATTCATCAAAGGTGCAAAACGCCACTATCTGCAGGCATTCAGGGATTCGGGCGAAATTATCGGTTTCGGTCTTTCGGAAGTGCCCAAAGCCGAAATGGAAGAAATGCGCAAAATAATGCTCAATTACGTTGAAAATTGTGAAATTCGCGGTGTTTAACCCCAATATATATGGTTTTATGGTGGGCTTAATGGTGAAAACACCCCAAAATATAGTGCTCATATAGTGCAGTTTCAACAAACTTTCCCAAACATCCACAATATCTTGTAAAATCCATTGACAGAACCACAATAATTTGTTATTATCTATAAGCTGCCGCTTGAGTTAATATTGCTCTGCGGAAAATTAATAAGGTTTTAATTAATTGACATATATATTCAGAAAGGAACGAGTTGCATGTATCAGGTAATAAAAAGAGACGGCAAAGTTGCTGATTTTAACATCAGCAAAATCGCAGAAGCAATCAAACTTGCTTTTGAATCAAAAGAAAAGCAGTATCACCCCTCAACAATCGATTTTCTCGCTCTCAAGGTAACGGCAGATTTTGAACCCAAAATTGAAAAAGACCTTATCGCTGTTGAAGATATTCAGGACAGCGTTGAATCGGTTCTTATTCAGGCGGGTTACGCAGATGTTGCAAAGTCTTACATTCTCTACAGAAGACAGAGAGAAAAGCTCCGCAACCTCAAATCAACAATCCTTGACTATAAAGAGCTTGTTAACAGCTATGTTAACGTTACGGACTGGAGAGTTAAAGAAAACTCAACCGTAACATATTCAGTCGGCGGTCTTATTCTCAGCAACTCGGGCGCAATCACCGCTAACTACTGGCTTTCAGAAATCTATGATGATGAAATTGCCAACGCTCACAGAAACGCAGATATCCACATTCACGACCTTTCAATGCTCACAGGTTACTGCGCAGGCTGGTCACTCAAGCAGCTTATTCAGGAGGGACTCGGCGGCGTAACGGGCAAGATTACATCCGCTCCCGCAAGCCACCTTGCAACTCTTTGCAACCAGATGGTAAACTTGCTCGGCATTATGCAGAACGAATGGGCAGGCGCACAGGCTTTCTCATCATTCGATACCTATCTCGCTCCCTTCGTTAAGGTTGATAACCTCACCTATGATCAGGTTAAAAAGTGCATCGAATCCTTTGTTTTCGGTGTAAACACACCCAGCCGTTGGGGCACACAGGCTCCCTTCTCAAACATCACTCTTGACTGGACTGTTCCTGCCGACCTTGCTGAGCAGAACGCTATCGTTGGCGGCAAAGAGATGGATTTCAAATATAAAGACTGCAAAGCCGAAATGGATATGATTAACAAAGCTTTCATCGAAATTATGATTGAAGGCGATGCTAACGGCAGAGGCTTCCAGTATCCCATCCCCACTTACTCAATCACAAGAGACTTTGACTGGTCAGAAACAGAGAACAACAAGCTTCTCTTCGAAATGACCTCAAAATACGGTACACCCTATTTCTCAAACTACGTAAACAGCGATATGGAGCCCAGCGACGTTCGTTCAATGTGCTGCCGTCTGCGTCTTGACCTTCGTGAACTTCGCAAGAAGAGCGGCGGTTTCTTCGGCAGCGGTGAAAGCACAGGTTCAGTCGGCGTTGTAACAATCAACCTTCCCAGAATCGCTTTCCTTTCAGAAACAGAGGAAGAGTTCTATAAGCGCCTTGATAAGATGATGGATATTTCCGCTCGTTCGCTCAAGATTAAGAGAACCATCATCACAAAGCTTCTCAATGAGGGTCTTTATCCTTACACCAAGCGTTACCTCGGCACATTTGCAAATCACTTCTCAACCATCGGTCTTGTTGGTATGAACGAAGTCGGTCTTAACGCAAAATGGCTCAGAGCAAATATGATTGAGGAAAGAACACGTCAGTTTGCAAAGGACGTTCTCAACCATATGCGTGAGCGCCTTTCCGACTATCAGGAAGAATACGGCGATCTCTATAATCTCGAAGCAACACCTGCCGAATCAACATCTTACCGTCTTGCAAAGCACGATGTTAAGCGTTATCCCGGCATCATCACCGCTTCCGACGGCACACCTTATTACACCAACAGCTCACATCTTCCCGTTGGTTACACAGAGGATGTTTTCGAAGCACTTGATATGCAAGATGAGCTCCACACCCTTTACACATCAGGTACAGTTTTCCACGCATTCCTTGGCGAAAAGCTTCCTGACTGGAAAACAGCAGCAAACCTTGTCAGAAAGATTTCAGAAAACTATAAGCTTCCTTACTACTCAATTTCTCCCACTTACTCCGTATGTAAGAACCATGGCTACATCGCAGGCGAGCATTTCACTTGCCCCGAATGCGGTGAAACTGCAGAAGTTTACAGCCGTATCACAGGTTATTACAGACCCGTTCAGAACTGGAACGACGGTAAGTCACAGGAATATAAGGAGCGTAAGGTTTATAATATCGCAAACTCCGATATTACAAAGCACGGCACAGTAAAAAGAGAAGCAGCTGCAGCAGCAGAGGCTGAAACAGCTTGCCCCCTTGCCGACGGACTTTATCTCTTCAAAACAGCAACTTGCCCCAACTGCAAGATAGCTCTTGCCCAGCTTTCAAAGGCAGGTATCGCAGTAAACGAAATTATGGCATATGAGAATCAGGACCTCGCCGTTAAACTCGGAATCAAGCAGGCTCCCACACTCGTTGTTGTTTCGGGCGGTGCATTTGAAAAATACGCAGGCGTTGCAGATATCAAGAAGTTCATTGATTCCGCAAGCAGTGCCGCAATCTGATTTTGACTAAATAATATAAAAAAGACAGCCTGCGCTTGCAGGCTTGTCTTGTTTTTAAAGGAATGATTTTTATGCATGACATTATAATTATCGGCGCAGGTCCCGCAGGTCTGACTGCGGCTCTCTATGCCCTCAGAGCAGATAAAACCGTTCTTGTGCTTGAAAAAGGCACTTTCGGCGGTCAGATAACCTATTCACCCCAGATTGAAAATTATCCCGGTTTTGCCACAATGAGCGGCAACGAATTTGCCGATAAGCTTGTTGACCAGGTGCTTTCACAGGGTGCTGATATCGAAATGGAAACCGTAACGGAAATCCGCGATAACGGTGCAACAAAGACCGTTGTTACAGAGGACGGTGAGCACGAGGCAAAGGCGGTTATTATTGCAACAGGTGTTAAACACAGACAGACAGGTCTTGCAAAAGAAAATGAGCTTGTTGGTGAAGGTGTTTCATACTGTGCAGTTTGTGACGGTGCGTTCTTCAAGGGTCAGACCGTAGCCGTTCTCGGCGGCGGCAACTCCGCTTTGCAGGAAGCGGTTCTTCTTTCAGAGGGCTGCAAAAAGGTTTATGTTATCCAGAATCTTGATTTCTTCACAGGCGAAGCAAGGCTTGTTGAAAAGCTTAAAACAAAAGATAACGTTGAGTTCATTATGGGCACGGTTATCACCGAGCTTAAGGGCGAAACTACGCTCAACGGTCTGAAGCTTAAAAAAGAAGCAGACGGCAGCGAAAGCGATCTGGAGGTAGACGGTCTTTTTGTTGCCATCGGTCTTATTCCAAATAATCAGGCTTTTGCCGATATTGCAGGTCTTGATGAGTGGGGATATATCGATTCGGATGAAAGCTGTGTTACAAAAACAGCAGGTGTTTTTGTTGCGGGCGACTGCCGCAAAAAGCAGATAAGACAGATAACAACTGCCGCTGCCGACGGCTCAATCGCAGCTCTTGCAGCCTGCCGTTATATCGATTCGATGTGATATGAAAAAAGTATTTGAAAAAATCATTGCATTTGTTAAAGAAAACAAAAAAATGACGGCAATTCTGATAGTGTTTCTGATTGTCGGCGGTATTGTTTCGAGCTTCCTATCAGGCTTATGCTACGAGCATTGGGCAAAAACAGGCAGATTACCTTTTTGGAAGCCCGATAAGGTCTGCGTGGTTATTGACCCGGGTCACGGCGGCAACGACGTAGGTGCAGTCAACGGCGGCAGATATGAAAAAGACGACAATCTGCGTCTTGCTCTCAAGGTCAAAGAGTGCCTTGAGAAAAAAGGGATTGACGTAATCCTGACAAGGTCCGACGATACTTTCATAAGCCTCGAAAACAGGTGCAAAATTGCAAACTCGCATTCAGCGGATTTGTACGTTTCGCTTCACAGAAACAGTGCTGAGCCTGATGCGAAGGGCGTTGAGATATGGATAGGCAGTGAGAATTCATACAGAGCACGTTCCCTTGCAAAATATATGCTCAACGGTCTGACCGAGGTCGGTATATCTCAAAACAGGGGAGTCAAGGTCGGCTATATCGGTGGTAAGAATAAGGACTATTACGTTAATAAAAACACCGATATGCCAAGCTGCCTTGTCGAACTCGGTTTTATTACAAACAATGCAGATAACGAAATGTATGACAAAAATCTTGATGCTTATGCACAGGTAATAGCCAATGCAATTGAAGCTCATCTGTAGATTTTTTTTATTCCTGTTATAAGCAAAATAAAAGCTTGCAAAGGTTTTGTGCCTCTGCAAGCTTTTTTGTTGTATTTAAGTTTCTGCAAACGGTGTACTGATTCCTGTCAGTCTGAAGTTGACGGGTGCCCTGTCACGGTTAAATCGGTAAACACTCATTGCAAGACCTATGCCGAAATACACGCACAGGTTTGACGAGCCACCGGCACTCATAAAGGGAAGTGTAATGCCGATACTGGGCAAAAGCATAAGGCACATACCGATGTTGATAATTGTCTGTGCGCCAATCATAAACACCGTACCGTAGCACAGAAGAGCACCTGTAAGATTTCTTGAACGCTTGGCAATTACTGCGGTGCGTATGATGATAACCGAAAGCACGACCATCAGTGCAAGGCAGCCCATAAAACCGAGTTCTTCGCCTACAACGGAAAGCACCATATCACTTTCATTAACCGGAACACCGCCCGGAGTCTGGGTGTAAGTGCCTTTAAAAAGTCCATCGCCCCACATTCTGCCGGAGCCGATGGCGTTGACACAACGCTGCTGCTGATAAATGATTTTTTCATAATCATATTCGCTGAGAGCTTCGGGATAGTATATTGCAAGAATTCTTTGCCTGTGAAAAGTTGAAAGGAATTTTGTCCACAGCAGGGGAACGGCGGCAAGAACCATGCCTGCCGCAACCGCAAAGTAGCGGAGCTTTATGCCTGCAACAAACATCATACCGACAAACATAAAAGCAAAAACGATTGCAGATCCAAGGTCGTCTGTGATGATGATAAGACCAATGGGAACAAGTGCGTGAAGGGTCAGCAAAATAACGTTTTTAAGGCTGTTGACGTTATCTTTAACAGCTTCAATGTGAGCCGTAAATGTTATTATAAAACCGATTTTTGCGAGTTCCGACGGCTGAAAATTCACCTTGGTGTCGCCGATTTTCAGTATCGGGAGCCAGCATCGGGCGTTGGGTCTGTCTGAAGGACCGTCGCCAAACGGAAAAAGCAGCAGTATCAGTATGAGACAAACACCGGCAACAATAGGCCACAGCCTTATAACGGAATCGTAATCAAGAAAGGATATCACAATGCAAAGGGCAATACCGACAGCCGAGGCGATTATCATAATCAGGCATTCACGGCTGAGCAGCTCGCCTGCATCAAGGGCTTTGTTTCTTGTTGCGCTGCAAACCATAAGCGCACCGAAAGCAGAGGTAAGAATGCATATAAGATAAAGAAACCAGTCGGTTTCTTTGAGAGCATACCTGAGAGAGCTGTTTTTTGCCATATTATCACCTCCGTGCATCAGTTTGATTTGAACAATCAATGATTAACCCGAAAAGGTCGGATTAATCATTCATAATTCAAACAAAGGGGTCAGCTCTGTGCCGACCCCTTTGCGATTGGTCGGGTTATCTTACTTCGTTGAAAAGTGTAAGGTAAGCTTCTGCAATATGTGCGCCTGCCATACGGCCTGTTGAAACGATTTCTTCATTCTCTGTGAGATATGAATGCCATTCGTTTGAGGGAAGCATATAGCCGATCTGGTCGTTTGTGATGCCGAAAACAAGAAGATCTCTGTCAGCGGCGGCATCAGCAAATGATGAATAATTCCATTCATCGCCGTCCCATGCTTCAGCGGAGGTATCAACACCGCCGTAAGCGATTTCGGGAGCAAGCTCACCGGGAATGATTGCAACTGCAAGGTCTGTGCCGAATTCGCAGTAGCCTACTTCGGTAACAACCTCATAAGTGCCGTTGTTCTTTACCATCTGGTTGATAAGCAGACCGCCCTTTGCGGCAAGTCTGAGAATGCTGTTGTCAACGGGAACGTAAACTTCTGTGAGTCTGATGTTGAAAATGGGAGCAATTGCCTTGTCATTATCGATTGAAATGGCAAGCTTTGCAAGTTCTTCGCCAAAGAGGGCAAGTCTTGCATAGCCTTCACCCTGTTCTTTATAAGGAGCCGAGTTGGTATCAACGGGAGGAAGATAATCGTATTCGGAAGTCATTGCAAGTTCTGCGCCGAGAACATAGAATACGTTGGCTTTTGCGTTTTCGTTGATGTACTTTTCCATGAAATAGGGATAGTCGCCTGTGATTTCAGTGCCGCCTGCACCGTAGCCTACGCAGTGAATGGGAGCATTGAGAAGCCAGGTTTCTGCTGAACCGTCATCGGGAACAAAGCGAAGTCTGTGAAGGTCTGTGTCATAAACGTAGGGCTTACGCTTGTCGTACATAAACTTTGTAGCGTCAGCTGTACCGAAATAGAGTTCGCCTTCCTTCATATCGTCAACAGCGTCAAGCATTGAATCAACGGTAACGTCATAAAGGTTTGCCATAAAGTCTTTATTCTGACCGTTGGGAAGCTCAAGACCGAAGATGTTTCTGAAGCAGGATGTGAAGAGAGCTGTGATAAGGTTGCCGTTAAGACCGAAGGTGTCAACACAGCTGTGCTGATGAAGAGCGGAGATATTAACAGAGGTAATATCAAGGTTCTTTTTTGCAGCTTCTTCTGCAAAAGCGGCTCTGATGCCTCTTACGTCAGTTGATGAAAGACCGTAAGAATCGATGCAGGCAAAAATTGTGATGCCTCTGCCGTCTGAAACAGCAATTGTTCTTACCTTCTGGTCATCCATGATGTTAGTTGCAAACTTGTCTCCGATTGCAAGGCTGCCGCCAACGTTGTGACCGCCTTCAAGCTCTTTGCCTGTCTGGATGCTGGCGTTTGAATAGCCGATTGACCATTTTGCATCTGCAGCGGGTGTTGAAAGGAATTCGTCTGCGGTCATACCTTCATAGAAGTTTTCCGAAACATAGTCGTCCTTGTCAACAAAGTGACGAGGTTCAACGATGAGAGCGGAAATGCCGTTGATAAGACCGTCAAGAAGCTTGTCAACAAAACGGTAGAAACCTCTTTCAAAGGGGTCTGTAACTTCTGTTGCGGCTGTTGCGGGTACGCAGAACGCTGCTGAGAAAATCAGCGTAACTGCAAGGATGATTGCTGTTAATCTTTTTGTCATTTTTTTGCCTCCGTTCATATTTTTACAGATTAATCAGTTCATATTTTTAAGCTCCATATCGCCGAAGCTTATAAACTTTTTCTTTCTCATAAGTTCCGAAATGCCCAGAGTTATGAGAGCGGGTGCTATAAAGTGCATAATCAGTATTTCGAGCAGTGCAACAACGGGACTGACTCCCGAATCAGCCATTGAGTCGTAAGTCATAAACGGACCCACAAGACCCGATGTGCCCATACCTGCGCCCGAAGCATAGCAGGTCATTTTGAGCAAAGCTGTTGATATCGGACCGAGGATTGCACTTGTGATGATGGGCGGAATCCATATCAGAGGATGCTTGACTATGTTGGGCATCTGAAGCATCGAAGTGCCTATGCCCTGCGCAATAAGACCTCCGACCTTGTTTTCGCGGTAGCTTGCAACAGCAAAGCCGACCATCTGCGCACAGCATCCGACTACAGCTGCGCCGCCTGCAATTCCGTTGAGTCCGAGGATAATTCCGAGTGCCGCCGAGCTTATCGGCAGAGTAAGGCAAATGCCCATCACAACCGAAACAACAATACCCATCAATATAGGTTCACGCTCTGTGCCCCATTCAATGAGGTTGCCTATGTAAGTTGTGACCTTTGAAGCCGGAGGTCCCATAAAGATACCTGCGGCACCGCCGACGATAATTGAAAGAGCCGGCGTGAGGATTATATCAAGCTTCGTTTTGCCGCTTACCAGCTTACTGGTCTGAATGGCAAAGAATGCGGCGATAAATGCACACAGGGGGTCGCCGGGACCCGATATAACAACTCCCGTGCCTGCAATAATTTTCGGCGCAAAAGCACCGACCATGCCTGCAACGGCTGCCGAAGCGCCTGCAAGTGGAGAACACTTGTATTTGAACGCCATACCAACGCCTATGCCTGCGCCTGTTATCGCTTTTGCAATTCCTGCAACGGCAACAACATAAGTGCCGATAACCCCGGGGATAAATCCGCCTGCCTGCTCAAGAATTGTGCCGATTATCAGTGTGCCGAAAAGACCGAGCGCCATACCCGAAAGTCCGTCAATAAAAATGTAATTCAGCACTTTTTTCACGTTATTCATTTTTCGCCTTCTTTGAATATAAAATCAGAAACTGAGTTTCTTAAACGCTTCCGTATAAAAACCTGCAATCAGTTTCGCACCGTTGTCATTGGGGTGCACTCCGTCTTCAGACCAATGATATGCATCTTTTTCAACGCAAGCCTGAGCCATAAGTCCGTCAAGCGGGATATAGAAATCTGCAAATTCTCTTGCAAGCTTTCTTGTGATGTCGATTTTGGGGTTGAGGTCCTCTCTGAAAAAGAGTTTATCCTCAACGGGAAGCAGAAACTGCTCAATGATAAGAATTTTTGCGTTTGTTTTTTCTTTGATTTCGGTCAGCACTTTTCTGTACTGTGCCTCAAAAATGTCGTTGCCGAGCCAGTTGCGGTCTGCCGCTCTGTGCCAGGTGTCGTTGATTCCGATATGGATTGAAACAAGGTCGGGCTGAATATCAATAAAATCGCTCTGCAGACGGTCAACAAGGTCTTTTGTCTGGTTGCCGCTAATGCCGAGGTTGATAAATTCAAACTCTGTTTCGGGGTAAGCTTCTCTGATAAGCTCTGCGGTAAATTTGGGGTAGCCGTTACCGAGGTTATGTATATCGCCTCTGTCTCTGCCCCAATCGGTAATTGAATCACCCTGGAAAAGAATTTTCATAATTTCACCTTCAGAATTGGTTTTTGATTTTGTGAAGCTTTTCGGGGATGTCAATATGCTGGGGGCAGGCTTTTACGCAAGCACCGCATTTCTGACATCTCTCTGCAATGTATTCGATATCGGGCATAATTTCTTTGACTGCTCTTCTGCCGCCTGTTGTGATGTTGTTATAAGCCGCAAAAACTTTAGGTATTTCAACCCCAAAGGGGCAGGGCATACAGTATTCACAGCCCGTGCAGTTGACTGCGGTCAGCTCATCAAAAGCCGCTTTAGCTTTGCGGAGCATAGCGAGCTCTGCTTCACTGAGCATACCTGCCGAAGCTTTGTCTGCATAGCTGATGTTTTCCGTTACCATCTTTTCTGAACCCATACCGCTAAGGAGCATAGACACTTCGGGTATATTCCATACAAAGTCAAGTGCCCACTCAACGGGAGTTTTTGAGCTGTCAAGCTTTTCTGCAACGATTTCGTGGGGAGTGGCAAGCTTACCGCCGAGAAGCGGCTCCATAACAATCACGCCCAAACCTTTTGAAGCGGCATAAGCCAACCCTTCAACGCCTGCTTGGTAGTCAGTGTCAATGTAATTGAACTGAATCTGGCAGAATTCAAAACCGTCATAAGCATCAATGATTTTTTTGAAAACTTCCAGGTCGTCGTGGAACGAAAAACCGAAATGCTTTATCTTTCCGTCTGCAATCAGCTTTTCGATTTTGGGCAGAACGTCAAATTTGAGCACTCTGTTTTCCCAGGAATCGTTGTTGACTGCGTGGAGAAGATAAAAGTCAACGTAATCAACGTCGAGTTTTTTTAGCTGTTCGTTGAAAATGCGCTCGACGTCTTCTTCGCACTTAACTTCGCCGAGAGGAAGCTTTGTTGCAATATAAGCTTTTTCTCTGTAACCGTCTTTTATTGCCTTGCCGACAAGTCTTTCGCTTTCACCGTTGTGATAAAAGAAAGCCGTATCAAGGTAATTGACTCCGTTATCGATGCCGAGACGGATAATTCTTATAGCTTCCTGTTCATCGATGTTATCGGTGCCTTCAATCATCGGCAATCTCATACAGCCGAAGCCGAGAGTTGAAACGTCAACCCCCGTCTTGCCCATTGTTCTGTAACGCATACTCTCTTTCCTTTCGCTATATTCAACCTATTATATCACAAATATTTTAAAAATACAAGCGAAGTGTGTTATTTGCAGTTTTTAAGAGTGTATCTGCCTGCAAGCAGGGCCCGTGCAACTTCTTTAGAATCATTTACGTCTTCCTCAAAGTAAACGCCGCCCGGCTCCATTGTGAGCACACCGTGGAAATCGGAGCCCGAAAGCATTCTGAAACCGAATTTTTCTGCCCACTGACGTGCGATGTCGTTGCGTGAATCGTGGTTGCCGTGACCGTTATAAACCTCAATGCCGTCAACAATTCCGGGTGTTTTTATGAACATACCCGTTCTGAAGGGATGGGCCTGGAAAATGGCAAGTCCGTTTTCTTTTGCTATGGGCATAAAATCCTCAAGAGTGGGAATGTGGGCAAGGTCACGTGAATAAAGGAATTCCTCGTCAAAGCCGTAAACAAGGTAATCATTATCATTTTCGAGGAAACGGATTTCCATGCCGAGGATAACCTTGAAATTTTCGTCGGCAAGAGCCTTTGCTGCGTGGTAGCCGTCAAGAAACCGATCAACGTTTTCTTCGTATGTACCGCCAAAACGGTCAATTATGTGCTGCATATGGTCGGTTATAATTATTCCTCTGTAGCCGAGGGATTTATAGCGTGCCACAACGTCTGCTGCGGCAACTTTACCGCAGGAGCTTGACTCTGATGTGTGAATGTGTGTGTCAAACAGAAAGCCACTCATAATGGTATCTCCTTTTAAAAATATCAAAATACATTATATACCGACCGGTTGCGATATTCAATAGAAAAAGTTAATTTTAACTACCTGATTTGACAAAAAATTATTGCTGTCGGCGGTTATAATCGGTTAAGACAGCAAAATTCATATTCGGAGGCAGGTGGTTTTTTGAACACGGTTATTTATGCCGATATACTGATTGCGGTCAACCTGATAGTCAATTATCTGCTTTTACGTGCGTGCTGTGCGGTAACTGGGGCAGACGGTAAAACACTTCGTCTGTTTTTGTCGGCGGCAGCAGGCGGAATATTTTCGCTGATTATTTTTGTAAACGGCATTCCGGTGTTACTGAATGTGTTGATAAAGCTCGTATTTTTGCTTTTTATGGTAGCAGTTGCATTCGGAGTAAAATCGCTTAAAGCTTTTGTGAAAAACTGCGCCGCATTTTTCATTGCCAATTTTGTTTTTGCAGGTATTATGCTGGCAATCAGCACCCTTGTTTTGCCGCACAGTGCACTTTACGTCAACGGTGTTGTGTATTTTGATATCAATATTGTTACTCTGCTTGCCGTTTCACTGGTTTGCTACATTGTTCTTTCGATTTTGTCACGGCTTTCAAAGGGCAGAGCGCCTGTGCAATGCATCTATGAAATAGCGGTGGAATACGGCGGAATCAAAGTCAAAGGGACGGCACTCTATGACACGGGAAACAGCCTTCGAGACAGTTTTTCGGGCAGACCTGTTGTTATTGCAGATAAAAGCTTCGCGCAAAAAATCATCAGTCAGAGCGGAGATATAACCGAGCAGAAAAATTTCAGGCTGATTCCTTACAGCACAATAAAAAACGGCGGAGCGTTGCCTGCATTTATGGCGGATTCACTTGAAATTTCAACGCCGAAAGGTAACGTTGTTGTTAAAAATATCTACATAGCGGTGCCTGAACAAAAGCTTGTTTCAGGTGACTTTTGTGCGCTTCTCGGTACACCCGTTTTTGAAGCGGCTGATAACGAAATAAAAGGCAGAGCTTCTGCCGTGAGGAGATGATACGGTGAACAAAATAAGATTGCTTATAGCGAAAATAAAAGCGCGTTTTTTTGAGGTTGAGGTGGACTACATCAACGGCCCCGATACCTTGCCGCCTCCACTGACAAAAGAGGAAGAAAACCGTTGCCTTGAAAGGCTCGAGGCAGGGGATAAGCAGGCGAGAGAAGAGCTGATTGTCCACAATCTTCGCCTTGTCGTTTATATTGCGCGCAAGTTTGAAAACACGGGAATTTCTGTTGAAGACCTTATTTCAATCGGCACTCTCGGGTTGATAAAAGCAGTAAACACTTTCAGAATTTCCAAGAATATCAAGCTTGCAACCTATGCTTCAAGGTGCGTTGAAAACGAGATACTTATGTATCTGCGAAAAACCAATCCGATGAAAGCGGAGGTATCGTATTTTGAACCGCTGAACGTTGACTGGGACGGCAACGAACTGCTGCTTTCGGATATTCTGGGCAGTGAGCCCGATGAAGTGTATAGGGACATAGAAGCAGAGGATGAACGCAGCAGGCTTTACAGGGCGGTGAGTGCTCTGAATAAACGCGAAAGGCAGATTATGACGATGCGTTTCGGCATCGGCGGCGGGAGGGAATATACCCAGAAAGAGGTTGCCGATACACTGGGAATTTCCCAGAGTTACATATCACGGCTTGAAAAAAGGATAATCGAAAAAATCAAAAAAGAAATATAGCCGCCTTTCGGGGTGCTTCACAAAGCGGATTACCGCCGCGTGAAGCATTCCGTTTTGTTATGTTTTTCAGCGCTTGTTTTAATCTGATTTGTGACAGAAACGTGCTGAAATATGCCTGAAAAAATATCAAAGATAACGGTGATTTTTGCTTTAAGCACAACATATTGGACAAGCTCATTTCGTGTCTTGACAATCAACGCAATATAGTGTAAAATTGATTACAAGTGTAATTTATAATAGCCATAAAGCGTTTAATCGAACCTTTTCAATAAAAACCGATTGGAGTGGAATAATAAAGTGAGTGAGATTTTGATTCAGTGTGTTGAAGCTGCCGGCAGAGGCGACACCGATGCTATGGCAAAGCTTTATTCAAAAACTCTCAAGACTTCCTATTTTCTCGCTGTTAAACTCAGCGACAGTGAATCCGAAGCAATTGAAATAATAAAGAAGGCTTACGCAAGAGCTTTTTGCTCAATCGACAAGCTCAAAAAACCCGAAGCATTTGAAATATGGCTCAAGCAGATTGTTGCCGCAATTCACAAGGATAACGCAAGATTTGTTTTCGGCGATGCTGACGGCAATGCTCAGGAATCAACATATGATTTCCTTCCTGAAGCTATACTTCAGGATGATAAAGCTGCCGCAAGGGTTATGGAGGTAATCTCAAAGCTTACCCCCGAAAGAAAAACAGCCGTTATTCTTCATTATTACACAGGAATGCCCGTAAGTGCACTTGCAAAATATTTTGGTGTTTCAGAAAGCACGGCTAATGCAATTCTCATCAATGCAAAAGCTGATATCAACAGCAAAGCAGGTGTCAGAGCTCCCGATTATCCCGAGCTTGCAACCCTTCCCGTGCTCACAAGACTTTTCAAAGACCTTGTTGCAAAAACAAATATCGACACCGCTGCGGTAAGAGATATTTTTGTTTTTGCGCTTGAAGCTTATGAGGCGGCAAAATCCAAAACAAACGAAGAGCCTGTGGCTGTTGCAGCGCAGGTCAAAGAAGAAAAGGATTCGGAAGAAACCGCAGAAAAAGCCGCGGAAGATACAGCTGAAGCTGATGAAGCAACCGTAAATGAACAAGAGCCTGCACAGGAAACTGCCGCAGAAGAGGTTGCAGATGAAGCCGCTACGGATGAAACACCTGCCGCAGAAAAAGCAGAGGCGGATGAAGCTGTTGCAGAACCCGAAGAAGAAACAACTGACGAAGCCGAAGAAAAAGACGGCGAGGCTGAAATAGAAGATAACATCGTTTCTTTCAGAAACAGAATCAACACAATGCTCGGTGTTGAAGCTCAGGAAGAAAAAGCGGAAGCGGAAAAAGAGGATGCAGAAGAAACAGCCGTTGCTGAAACTGCGGAAGAAACCGATTCGGCAGACGATTTTTCCGAAGAGCCCACTGTGATAATGACTGAAGAAAATACACAGGTGCAGTCGGAAGCTTCAGCCATAGAAGATGATGCTTTTGAAAAAATCAGAAAGAGCATAGACGGTCTTTCAGAGATGGCAGACGGCGAAATATCTTCGGTAATTGCGGATGAACCCACAGTTGCATCAGACGTTGCCTACACAGAAGAAAAATCAGGTGAAAGCAAACCCGAAGAAAACAGCGCAAAGCCAGCTGCCAAAAAAGCAAAGAAAGGCGGCGTTGCTCCCAAAATCATAATTGCGGCGGTTGCCATTCTTCTTGCAATCATCGTTGCTGTTGTTGTTATTGTTAAGCTCAATAAAAAAGACGATGAAAAAGATATCAAACCTACTGTTACCGTTGCACATTCAGACGAAACTTACAACTGGTTCGCTTTGCCTGCACTTGCAGAATATAAAGAAATCGAATATCTCAACGAAAACTTTTCATCATTCAAAGACCCCGATACAGGCAAATACGGTCTTATTGACTATCAGGGTACCGTTGTTCTTGAGGCTGAATATGACGGCTTCAGACGTTGCAGTAACGGCAAATATTACGGCAACGGCGACCTTGATGCTTCAAATTATCACATTGTTGCCGAAAAAGGCGGCAAAGAGTATAAGGTTGTTATGATTGGCACAGCTGCACAGGTTGACAATCAGGAGCATACATCGCACACAACAAGCAATAACACAACAATGGACGGCACTGATTATGACGAAAGAGACCGTTATTATAACGGTTATGCCGCAGTCCGCAGATTCGGCAAATGGGGTTACGTTTCCGAAAGCGGAAAGATTGTTGTTCCTTATGAATTCGATGCCGTAAACGTGATTCCTTCCGATGACCCTGCAGCTGCTTACGACTATTGCCGCGGCTATGCAAACGGTTATGTTGCTGTTAAGAAAGACGGCAAAATGGGTATCATCAAAATCGAAAAGGAAAGCTACGAAATTGTTGTTGATTACGAATACGATATGATTTGCCA
>JAZNBM010000009.1:0-2923 GCA_045587045.1 Acutalibacteraceae bacterium
CCAGAGACCTTATTATCGGCACTGTTGTTGACGTGGTTGACGCAACGGTTGATATTTCCGCAAGCGCAATCATAAAACCGGGCGTTGATTTCAATAAGCTGACTGATGTTTTTGTTATAACCTCGTTTGACGGTCAGTCTGTTCAGACAAAAGATTGATATGACAATGGAAACCGAACGCAAAAAGTTGATATTGCGACGGGGCAGCCTTGCTTTGATTCTGCTGGTGCTCTCGGTGCTTCAGAACACCGAAGGCTTCTTTCCGCAGATATTCGGAGTCAGGGCTTTGTTGCTTATACCTGCGGTTATATGCATTGCGATGTTTGAGCGTGACGTTGCAGGTATGTTTTTCGGTTTGTTTGCAGGTGCGCTCTGGGATATGCACGCATCGGGCGCAAGCTTCAACGCCTTGTTTTTGCTTACAGTCGGTTTTATCTGCGGTACGCTTATAAATACGATAATGCGTAACAACATAGTAACGGCGCTTTTGCTGACGGTTATTTTTGTGCCCGTATACGAAATCGGATATTGGTTTTTCCATTATATAGTCGGCGGTCTTGATATGGCGGCGTTTATGCTCTGGCGTTATTACCTGCCCGGTATTGCTTATACGATTGTGTTGCTGCCCGTTACGTTTATTTTTATAAGAGCAGTCGAAAAGATTTTTGTTGAAGAATAGCTTTAATGCAGTATTCAGTATTTATTATTTGATGAAAGGAGATGCAGACGGTGCATGTTAAAATAACTCTGGCAAGACGGATTGTTTCGGTCTGTGTCATCCTGTTTTTCTTTGTGTTTTTCATATTCGACCTTGTTAAGGTTCAGATTATTGACGGCGAAAAATATAACGCCGCAAGCCTTGCAATATCAGAGAAAACGGCAACAATTGCCGCCGCAAGAGGCGAAATTGTTGACAGCAACGGTACTCCGCTCATCTATAACACGCAGGGTTATACCATTGTTTTTGATGCAGCCTATTTTCCGTCGGCTGATGAGCAGGCGATGCGAAATGAAATCATTTTAAGCCTTATCAAGCATTTTGAAGAAAATTCGCTTGAATGGGTCGACATTCTTCCCCTTGTTTTTGATGAAAACGGTAATATTGTTTATAAAGAGGACTCTGAAGAGCTTATCAAAGAGATGAAGAGCAACGATATGCTCAAGCTCAACGAATACGCAACCGCTCAGAACTGTCTTGATACTCTGGTTGCAAATTATTCACTTGAAAAATATTCTCCGCAGGAGGCACGCAAAATTGCGTCTGTCTGCTACGGAATGAAGCGTATATATTTCAGAATCGGAACACCCTACGTTTTTGCAACAGACGTGCCCGATGAAACCGTGGCTCTTATCAAAGAAAACAGCGGTTTTTATAAAGGTGTTGACGTAAGGGTTGACCCTGTCAGGAATTATGCTGACGGCAAGCTTGCACCTCATATTCTCGGCAGAGTGGGTGCAATTGACGCCGAGGAATATGCAGAGAAAAAGGACCTCGGCTATAAAATCACCGATATGATCGGCAAAAGCGGCATCGAATACGCAATGGAAGATTATCTGAGAGGCGTTGACGGCGTTGAAACCGTTTTTATTGATGCCGACGGTAACAGAACGTCGGAGGTAACAACGGCTCCCGTTCAGGGCAACAACGTTGTTCTGACAATAAATGCACCCCTGCAGCAGGTTGCGCAGGATGCTCTGAAAGATGCTCTTGTTGACTATGCTGTCACAAGAGGAAACGTGGTTGAAGATGCGGGTGCGGTTGTGGTTATTGACTGCAACACGGGCGCAATTCTTGCCTGCGCTACCTACCCGACCTATGACGTTTCAACCTATGCGGAAAACGTTGCCCAGCTCAACACGGCATCGGGTTCTCCGCTGTGGAACAGAGCCTTGCTTTCAACCTACGCAACAGGCTCCACAATGAAACCGTCTGTTGCGGTTGCGGCGCTTGAATGCGGCGAAATTTCAGAGGATACAACGGTTTATTGCTCGGGCAGCTATGAATATCTCGGTCAGCACTTCAAGTGCGAACAGCACCACGATAACCGCAACGTTAACGTTGTTAATGCGATTGATGAATCCTGCAACACGTTCTTCTACGAGGTCGGCAAAAATATCGGCATTGAAAAGATGAACGAATACCGTATTCTTTTTGGTCTTGGCGCAAAAACAGGCTGTGAGCTTGCAGAGGCAACGGGCGTACTGGACAGCCCCGAATACCGTGCTTCGCTTGGTCAGACATGGTTACCCGGTTTCACCGTTCAGTCGGCAATCGGTCAGGCAGGCAACCTCTTCTCACCCATTCAGCTTGCCAACTACACCGCCACCATTGCAAACGGCGGCACAAGATACAAAACACATTTTGTGAAGAGCGTAAAGAGTTACGATTATTCACAGACGATATATGAAACTCAGCCCGAAATCGTTGCCGAAACAGGCATTTCCGCCCAAACGCTGGATACTGTTAAAAGGGGAATGCTCAAGGTAGGCACAACAGGCTATTGCGCCGATTACTTTGACGATTTATCCGTTCAGGTTGCCTGTAAAACGGGTACGTCGCAGGAAATCAGACAGATTGAGGGTCAGTCTGTAAAAATCAACAACGGTTTTCTTATTGCCTTTGCGCCTTATGAGAATCCCGAAATCGCAATTGCGGTTGTCGGTGAAGGTATGACGTCGGGCGTTTATGTTGCTCCAGTTGTTGCTGAAATCTGTGATTTTTATTTCTCACAGAGCGGAACGTTTGAAGATTTCCAACCCGAAAATACATTTATACCCTAAGGAGTTGTGCCAATGGCTGAAATAATTCTTGTTTCTTCGGGAAAGGGCGGCTCAGGAAAAAGCTCTTTCACCGCAGGGGTCGGCAGAGCCCTTGCCGCCTGCGGCGAAAAGGTGCTTGCGGTTGACTGTGATATCGGTCTGCG
>JAZNBM010000010.1:0-1862 GCA_045587045.1 Acutalibacteraceae bacterium
AAAAATCACCAGTCTAATTACGAGGTGAAAAAATGAAATTCAACTTTAAAATCCAACAATATCAGACCGATGCTGTTGAAGCTGTTGTTAACGTTTTCAACGGTCAGGGTCTGCATAAAAGCGTTAAATATATCCGTGATACGGGAGAAGTGGATACTTCCGTCAACACTCAGATGACTTTTGAAGGCTCAATTTCCGAAAACGGCTTCGGGGATGATACAGGCTATAAAAATGAGCTTATTGAGCTTTCGGATGATCAGCTTCTGAAAAACATCCACGATTTGCAGAAGATGAATAACATAAAGCTTTCTCCGTCGCTTGTAAAAGACTTGGGCAAATGCAGTCTTGATATAGAAATGGAAACCGGTACGGGTAAAACCTATGTTTATATCAAAACAATGTTTGAGCTTAACAAGCGTTACGGCTGGAGCAAATTCATTGTTGTTGTGCCGAGCATTGCTATCCGTGAAGGCGTTAAAAAAAGCTTTGAAATAACTGCCGATCACTTTATGGAGCATTACGGCAAGAAAGCCCGTTTCTTCATCTATAACAGTTCAAATCTTAATCAGCTCGATGCTTTTTCTTCAAGCTCGGGTATTAACGTTATGATTATCAATACTCAGGCGTTTGCATCTTCTCTCAAAGAAGACGGCAAGAGCAAGGAAGCAAGAATTATCTATTCAAAGCGTGATGAATTCGGCTCCCGCAGACCTATTGACGTTATCAAAGCTAACAGACCGATTATCATTCTTGACGAACCGCAGAAAATGGGCGGCGACGTAACGCATAAAGCTCTCAAGAATTTCAATCCTCTGTTCAGCCTTAACTATTCAGCAACCCACGCAAAACAGCATAACCTTGTTTATGTTCTTGATGCTCTCGATGCATTCAATAAGCGTCTTGTCAAGAAAATTGAGGTTAAAGGCTTTGAAGTCAAGAACTTCAGAGGTACAGACCAGTATCTGTTTCTTGAAAGCATCGTTCTTTCTCGCAACAAGCCGCCTATGGCTCGTGTTGAGTTTGAAATAGGATATAACAAGTCAATCAACCGTGAAACCCGTAACCTTAATGTAGGCGATGATCTTTACCATCTCTCAAAGCAGATGGAACAGTATAAGGGTTATATGGTATCTGAAATCGACCCTATCAGAGGTGCAGTAACCTTCACAAATGGTGAGGTTATCTACACGGGCGATGTTGTGGGCGATATTTCTGAGCAGGATATGCGCCGTATTCAGATAAGAGAGACTATTCTTTCGCATTTCCAGAAGGAAGAAAAGCTCTTTAATATGGGTATCAAAACTTTGTCGCTGTTTTTCATTGATGAAGTTGCAAAATACCGACAGTACGACGATAACGGCGATGAAGTTCTCGGCGAATACGGAAAGATGTTCGAGCAGGAATATATTGATATTCTCAACAGCTACATAAGCCTTGAAAATACACCGTATCAGAAATACCTCAAAACAGTCTGCAGCGACGTTTCAGCTGTTCATAAGGGATATTTCAGCATTGATAAGAAAACGGGCAGAAGCATCGACAGCCAGCTCAAACGAGGCAGTGAATTTTCCGACGATATTTCTGCATATGACCTTATTCTCAAGAACAAAGAGCGTTTGCTCAGCTTTGATGAACCCACAAGATTCATTTTCTCGCATTCCGCATTGCGTGAAGGTTGGGATAACCCGAATGTATTCCAGATATGCACTCTCAAGCATTCCGACAGTCAGACTGCAAAACGTCAGGAGGTCGGCAGAGGCTTGCGCCTTTGCGTTAATGCAGATGGTAACAGAATGGACTACGAATCCTGCGGAGAAACCGTTCATGATATAAATATGCTTACGGTTATCGCAAGCGAGAGC
>JAZNBM010000011.1:0-1779 GCA_045587045.1 Acutalibacteraceae bacterium
TAGCTGTATTTTGAATCGCTGATGATAGCAAGACCTTTGCCGTCAGCAGTAACGTCGCCCCAGGTAAGAGCAGGCTCTTCCTCACCGTTGCAGGGTCTCTTGATATATGCGCCGGGGATTTCGTAGGTTGAAATCGGATCATTGCCGCAAACGGTTACGGGCATCTTAAGGATTGTCAGAGGCTCCTGCCAAAGGGATTTGCACTTGACACGAAGCACCTTTGCACCCTCTGCAAGAATGAAATCCTGCTTGAGATACGAGCCGTTATAAACGTGCTTTGTTCTGACAACGATTCTTGCATCACCGTTTTCGACAACCTCAATCGAATCAAGCTTCATCGTGCCGACGGTTTTATCGAATCTGAAAATATTGTGTGCCCAGGTATCGGGCTCTGAATTATCAACAACGGTCGGAATGCAGGTTTCGCCGCCGATATATTCCGAGCCGTCCTCTTTATTGATGGTGCTCGAAATGCCGCCCGTTGCTTCGTCGAAGGTTATTCTGATGAATTTATTCTCAATAGTAAGACCGTCACATTTAAGAGACGAAACAGGCTTTTCAAATTCACCGACCTCGGAATCTGCGTGCCACAGCCAATAGGTTGCGTAACCGAGAGCAGGTACCTTTGCGATGAATTCGGTATCAAGATGAGAGTCGTTTGAACGGGATGAGCGTACGTTCTGGAAAAGAACGTCGTTACCGTCGCAATCGGTCACTCTTGCCGAAGGATGATACGTTCTGACGGCGTTCTCAACCTCAAATGAAAGAGGATTGAAAACGATAACGGGTCTGGGGAATTTAAGGTTTCTGCAATGATGACGCTCGTTGCAGGTAACGGAATCCGAAACATCGTCAAGCCAGGTATCAACGAAGCCGGCAATCTTAAGCAGAGCCTTGTTTTCTTCCTTTGCGGCAACAGTCATTGCATAGCCCATGGAATCCCTGACGTCGTCATAGGCTTCCATAATGGAGCAGCCGCAGAAAATATCGTGGAACTGATTGAAGCAAACCTCTTTCCAGGCATCACCGAAGGCTTTTGTTGCGGCGGGAAGATTGGAAATCTTTGCGGCAACGGTATTCCATTTTTCGGCGCTTGCAAGCCAGTTTTCAGCTTTTCTGTTAAGCTGCTTTACCATTCCAGTAGCGGAATAGCAGCCGCTTGCGTGATGCTGAAGCTCGTCATTCCACGAAGGAATATCAAGCTGACCCGTGCAGATTTCAGAGAAGAAATCATCGGGAGATGAGAATTCAAGATGCTCGTAGCCTTCATCGTCCATAAGGCTGATAAGATGCTCGATATCGCCCTTTGTCGGGCCGCCGCCGTGATTACCGACGCCGTAGAAAAGCATCATACCGTGGCCTGAATTCTCAGCTCTTTCTTCGAGAAGAGAAAGGGCGTTATTGATTGAATTAATTCCGCTTTCACAATAAGCCGTGGGAATTCTGTAGGTAAGAACTCTTGAGCCGTCGGCACTGTCCCACCAGAAAAGATTCTCGGGCATTTCCTTATTTTCATTTTTGTCGGGACGCATCATAACGTAGCACTTCATACCGCCCTGATTGAGAAACTGGGGAAGCATTGCGTTATGACCGAAGGAATCAACGTTATAGCCCGTTTTGCAGATTGTGCCGAACTTTTCATAATAATAAAGCTGGCTGTAAAGAGCCTGCCTTGCAAAGCTCTCGGCATCGGGCATATTGCAATCGGGCTGCACCCACCATCCGTTGACGGGTACCCACTTGCCTTTTTTAACAAGCTTTCTGATTTCTTCAAAAAGC
>JAZNBM010000012.1:0-43819 GCA_045587045.1 Acutalibacteraceae bacterium
CATAAGCTCAGGTGTTTCATCACACGCAAAGCCAAACATCATACCCTGGTCACCTGCGCCGAGTCTGTCAACGCCCATTGCGATATCGCCCGACTGCTTGTCAAGAGCTGTCATAACAGCACAGGTGTTGCAGTCAAAGCCGTATTCTGCGTTGTTATAGCCTATTTCGTCAACTGTTTCTCTGACGATTTTGGGAATGTCGATATCTGCTGTGGTTGTAATTTCGCCCATAACAAGCACCATACCTGTTGTGCAGCAGGTTTCGCAGGCAACTCTGCCCATAGGGTCCTGTACAAGAATAGCATCAAGAACGGCATCTGAAATCTGGTCGCAGATTTTATCGGGATGACCGCCTGTTACGGATTCAGATGTAAAGAAATAATTTGCCATAGTTTATTACCTTTCTCTTTTTGAACTATCAACTAAAGTCCTCACAAAAAACGAACCGCCGAAGGAGTCTTCAGCGGTTGAAAACACCTTATCTTCCGACCCGAAGGTCGCAGGATTTAGCACCTTGCTTAACACAGGTTGCCGGGCTTCACAGGGCCTGTCCCTCTGCCTCTCTTAATAAGGACATATTTTATTGACATAATAATTATATATTGCCACACGGATTTTGTCAACACCGCGGCACTCTGCCAAATGTAGAATTATTGAACGCAATCAAGGATATTTTCGGGCAAATCAACAATAAATTCGGCATTATTTTCCTCAAGAACGGCTCTGCTTCTGAAACCCCAGGTTACGCCGATGCAGGGCAGACCCGCATTGTGGGCGGTCTTACAGTCAACCTCGGAATCACCGATATAAACCGCATTTTTCTTATCTGTGCCAAGCTTTTCGAGTGCAAGCCACACTCCGTCAGGCTCGGGTTTCTGGGCAACACCGTCAATCTGACCAACGATAACATCGATTTTGTCACCGAAGAAATTGCGGATAATTTCAATTGCCGCATCCTGAATTTTGTTTGTTACAACGGCGGTTTTAAAGCCTGCCGCCTTTACTGCCGAAAGCATTTCCTGAATGCCTGCATAGGGTGCGGTTTTATTCTGCGAATTGCCTTTGTAGTGCTCCTTGAAGATTTCAAGGCACTTTTCGCTTGTTGCTTCGTCTGTACCTTCGGGCACGCTCAGATAAACAAGTCTTTTTACTCCGTTACCCACAAAGGAACGGATTTCATCAAGGTTTCTTGAGGGAAAGCCAAACTTTGCAAGGGCAAAATTCACACTGTCCATCAAGTCGTCAAGTGTGTCGATCAGAGTGCCGTCAAGGTCAAAAACAAGAGTTTCGTATTTCATAAAACATCATCCTTTGAATTTATCAAAAAAGCCGCGCTTGTTGTTGACGGGAGCTCCTCTTATTACGCCGAGCTCTTTTTCAAGCTCAAGCACAAGCTCTTTCTGGCGCTGGTTGAGGTGCTTGGGCACATCAACAATGATTTTAACAAGCTGGTCACCCTTGCCCTTGCCGTTGAGCACCTGAATACCTTTGCCCTTAAGGCTGAATACAGTGCCTGACTGCGTGCCTGCAGGAAGGTCAAATTTAACATCGCCCTCAAGAGTTTTGATTCTTAAGCTGTCGCCGAGAACTGCCTGAGTATAGCAAACCCTGTATTCAAGCCACACATTGTAGCCCTCACGTTCAAAGAATGCGTGGGGTCTGACAAACACGGCAACCTTGAGATTACCTCTGGGACCGCCGTTGTGACCTGCGTGACCCACACCGCTGACGGTGAACATCTGTCTGTCATCAATACCTGCAGGTATGTTGACCTCGATTGAGGTTTTGTTGGGCACCTTACCTGCACCGCGACATTTTTCACACGGTTCGGCAACAATTTTGCCCTTACCCGAACAGCGCTGACAGGTTTTCTGTGTCTGCATAACACCGAAAGGAGTGCGCTGGTCAACGGAAACGTAGCCTCTGCCGCCGCAATCGGGACAGGTTTTGGGGCTTGTGCCGGGCTTTGCACCCGAACCATTACAGTCAGGGCAAGTATCGATGCGGTTGATGTCAATAATTCTCTTGCAGCCCATTGCCGCTTCTTCAAACGAAACGGTAACCCTTGTCTGAATATCGTCACCCTTTCTGGGTGCATTGGGGTTTGCCTGCCTGCCGCCGCCGAAGCCGCCGCCAAAAAATGAGCCGAAAAGATCACCCAGGTCAAACTCAAATCCACCGCCGCCAAAGCCGCTGCCACCGCCTGCACCGTAATTGGGATCAACGCCTGCGTGACCGAAACGGTCATAGCGCTCTCTCTTTTGGTCGTCGGATAGAACTTCGTAAGCCTCGTTGGCTTCCTTGAACATAGCCTCTGCCTTGGCATCACCGGGATTAAGGTCAGGGTGATATTCCTTTGCTTTTTTTCTGTATGCTTTTTTTATTTCTTCCTCGCTCGCACCTTTCTGAACGCCGAGCACTTCATAATAATCTCTTTTGTTATCCAAGGGAGTTTTCTCCTTTATAGGGCACACGGGCGGAATAATCCGCCCTGTGCATTAATCTGTTGATCAGTTATTATTATCTGTGTAGTCAGTGTAATTGGCGTCTGTGTAGCCGGAATCTGTGTAGCCCTGTGAGCCGTCAAAGCCTGCGCCGCCCTGTGCCTGAGCTGCATCCTGGGCTGCCTTATAAAGCTTTTCGGAAACCTCATAGAACTTTGATGTAAGCTCTTCCTGACGGCTCTTGATGAGGTTGATATCTTCGCCCTTAAGAGCTTCCTTGAGAGCATCAATCTTTTCGTTGAGAGCTGTCTTATCATCTTCGCTGAACTTGTCGCCTTCTTCGCTGAGAAGCTTTTCGCACTGGTAAACCATCTGGTCTGCATTGTTGCGTGTGTCAACTTCTTCACGACGCTGCTTATCTTCCTGAGCAAATCTTTCTGCTTCCTGAACAGCCTTTTCGATGTCTTCTTTGGACATATTTGTTGAAGCTGTGATGGAGATTGACTGCTCTTTCTGTGTGCCGAGGTCCTTTGCGGAAACGTGAACAATGCCGTTTGCATCAATATCGAATGTTACTTCAATCTGAGGAACGCCTCTGCGTGCGGGCATAATGCCGTCAAGGTGGAATACACCGAGAGTTTTGTTATCTCTTGCAAATTCTCTTTCACCCTGAAGAACGTGAACTTCAACTGAAGGCTGGTTATCAGCTGCGGTTGAGAAAATCTGGCTCTTCTTAACGGGAATAGTTGTGTTTCTGTCGATAATCTTGGTGTTGATGCCGCCCATTGTTTCAATACCGAGTGAAAGAGGTGTAACGTCGAGAAGAAGGAGACCCTTGACTTCGCCGCCGAGAACGCCGCCCTGGATAGCAGCACCGATTGCTACGCATTCATCGGGGTTGATGCCCTTGAAGGGTTCAGCACCGAGATACTTTTTGATAGCTTCCTGAACAGCAGGAATTCTTGAAGAACCGCCTACCATAAGAACCTTGTTGATTTCATTGGGTTTAAGACCTGAGTCACCCATTGCCTGACGAACGGGACCCAATGTTGCTTCAACGAGGTCTGCTGTAAGTTCGTTGAACTTTGCTCTTGTGAGAGTCATTTCAAGGTGCTTGGGGCCTGTTGCATCAGCTGTGATGAAGGGAAGGCTGATGTTTGAGGTTGTAACGCCCGAAAGCTCAATCTTTGCCTTTTCTGCAGCTTCCTTAAGACGCTGCATAGCCATTTTGTCGCCGCGAAGGTCGATGCCCTGCTCTGCCTTAAAGCCGTCGGCAAGCCAGTTGATAACTCTCTGGTCAAAATCGTCGCCGCCGAGACGGTTGTTGCCTGCTGTTGCAAGAACTTCCTGAACGCCGTCACCCATTTCGATGATTGAAACGTCGAATGTGCCGCCGCCAAGGTCATAAACCATAATCTTCTGGTCTGTTTCTTTGTCGATGCCGTAAGCAAGAGCTGCTGCTGTGGGCTCGTTGATGATTCTCTTAACTTCAAGACCTGCAATCATACCTGCATCCTTGGTTGCCTGACGCTGTGCGTCTGTGAAGTAAGCGGGAACGGTGATAACAGCCTCTGTTACCTTTTCGCCGAGGTATGCTTCAGCATCTGTCTTGAGCTTCTGAAGAATCATTGCTGAAATTTCCTGGGGTGTGTACTTTTTGTCATCGATAGCTACCTTATAGTCTGTGCCCATCTGTCTTTTGATGGAAGCAACTGTCTTGTCGGGGTTTGTGATAGCCTGTCTTTTTGCTACCTGACCAACCATTCTTTCACCTGTTTTGCCGAAAGCAACAACAGAGGGTGTTGTTCTTGCGCCTTCTGCGTTTGCAATAACTACGGGCTCGCCGCCTTCAATAACTGCAACGCATGAGTTTGTTGTACCTAAGTCGATACCGATTACTTTTGACATAATAATTTCCTCCTGAATATCTGAAAGATTATTTTAAACTGATTGATACGGCAGACGTATTTTTTCTCTGCCTTAAGAATTGGCTACTTTTACAACGGCTTCGCGGATAACCTTGTCGCCGAGTTTATATCCTTTTGAAAACACCTCGGCAACCGTATTTTCGCCGAAATTTTCATCCTCAATGCTCATAACTGCATTGTGTATATTGGGGTCAAATTCATCGCCGGGTTCACCGTAAGCTTCAACGCCGTTCTTTTTGAGAATATCGGCAAACTGCTGAAAAATGAGGTCGATTCCCTTTGAATAATCCTCAAGACCTGCGCCCTTATTCTGTGCCGCCCTGTCAAAATTATCAAGCACGGGGAGCAAATCCTTGAAAACCTCTGCCCTTGATGACGAATAGATATCCTGCTTTTCTTTTTGTGAACGTTTGCGGAAGTTATCGTATTCGGCGCAGATTCTTAAAAACTGGTCGTTCTTTTCGTCGAGCGCTTTCTGAAGTACTTCCTCTTTGGTAAGCTCCTCTGCCTGTGCGTTGGCGGTTTCTTCTGCGTTCATCTCTTCGATTTCTTCGTTCTGCTTATTCTTTTTATCCTTTTTCATTACAGCTTCCTTTCTGTCAGTCTTCCAGAGCCTGTGTTATGAGGCTACCGACAAGATTGGTCAGATATTTGACACTTGGTATTATATTTTCATAATCCATACGGGTCGGTCCGATGATTCCGAAAGTTCCCGAATCATTGCCGCCCACGGAATATTTTGCCACGATAACGCTTGAATTTTCAAGCTGCCTGTAAATATTTTCTTTACCGATGGTGATATTGAAGGGATCTTTGGCATGGGTCATAACCTCTGTGAGAGGCTCTTTTCTGCTCAGGAATTCAAGCAATTCCACTGCACCCGAGCCATAATCCTTATGTGAGAAAAGATTTGAGCTGCCACCGAGCATCACCCTGGAATTTGCCGTGCTGCCTGCAAGCTCGCAAACCGCCGCAATCAGCGGAAGCATTGCAAGAGGGTCACTGTCAACCGAAGCGGCTACCGTCTGCATTGATGCAACACTTATATCTGACGCGGATTTGCCGATTATGGCCGACTCCACAACGTTATAAAACTCCTCAACGATTTTAACGTTAAGCTCGCTGTCCAGCCTGCAAAGGCGGCTTTTGAGAATGCCGTTTGATGTGAGAAGCACAAGCATTGCCGTGTGGGGACCGACAGGCACAAGCTCAATTTTGCGGATAACCGTTGAGTCGCCACCGGGTGCGGTTGAAACGCAGGCGCATTTTGTTAAATCTGCCAACACCTCGCCTGCCCTGGCGATAAGCCGCTCGGGGTCACCTGCAACAGAAGAAATGCCTGCTTCTATAAGGCGTTTGTTAAGCTCGTCAACCTCGCGGTTTTTCATCAGGTTATCAACGTAATATCTGTAACCCGCCTGTGAGGGAATTCTGCCTGCGGAGGTGTGAGGCTGCTCAAGGTAACCGAGAGAGGCAAGCTCGCTCATCTCGTTACGGACTGTTGCCGAGGAAACCGACATACCCGTGAGAGTAAGAAGCTCTTTGGAGCCGACGGGTTCGCCCGTTTTAATATATTGCTCAACAACCGCCGCAAGAATAGCTTTTTTTCTTTCGCTGAGCTCTGCCATAACCTCACCGCCTTTCTGCAGATTTTTGCGAGTGCTAATTTTAGCACTCAAAACCAAAGAGTGCTAACCACAGTTATTACTATACTCCACTTACCTGCATTTGTCAACATTTCAATTGTAAACACTTTGTTAAAATGTAAGAATTTTCCGTGAACAAAAACAAAAAGAGCAACCCCTAAGGCTGCTCTTTGGCTTATACTGATATATTTTGATTAATCCTGAAAATTAACCGTTGATGTAAGGATTGCCGCCAACGTAGGGGTTAGCCTCTGCAACGGGATAATCCGCTGTAACTGCAGCTTCCTTTTTGTAAGGATTGGATATCCAGAGACCAAGCAGAACAAGACCGATTGTAAGAGGCAGGCAAACAAGAAGCGGAACTGCGATTGTGGGAATAATGTATATGAATTCATCAAAAACAAGGAATACAATCCATTTCACGAGATAAAGAATGCCGACAACTGCACTGAATACGGCAGGAATGAGTGAGAGGATTTTGATTGCTTTGCCTTCTTTTTTTGTTGCGATAATCATAAATACGCCTGCAAGAATGAACGTGAGCATCATAAATGCGAAAATTCCGATGCTGAAAAGTTCATGGCAGAGTTCAGCATCTGTACGCATAAATATCAGAGCAATTACATTACCTGCAAGGCCCACAAAAGCTGCAGCGGCAGCAATGAAAAAGGGTGCGCAGATAACGGGTTTGTTGCACTTAACAAAAAGAAGAACGGTTAAAAACACCATTGCAGCAAAAAGCAAAAATGCAGCTATGCCGCCTGCAATTGCAAGTGTGATGCTGGTATCATCGTGAAGACCGTAAAATCTGTAATCGTAGTCATAAATATAATTTCCGTAATAGTTGTAATAAGACAGAACCTGTGTTTTATAATATTTTGATTCCATTGAGATAAACAGGAAATCAAAAAAAGCTGCGCCGCTGAAAAGTGTAAAAATCAGCATGGGGATAGAAGCAAGACAAAATTTCTTTTGCTTGGCCGCAGGCTGGGTGCCTGTCAAAACATTGTTTGTTTCCATATTAATGTCCTTTCTTGATTTGGAAATTTGCGTTCAGCTGTGCCGTTTTATACCTCTGCGTATGCTCCCGCAAAGGCATACCTTTATCCGATGTTTAACCGAAATCCAAGCAAAAAGCCGAACCCTTGAATACCATATCCCAAAAATCGGATTTTGTCAACAAGATAACTGAAATATTGTTTAATTTTATAACACAAAATGCCCTGCAAAGAAAAACCGTTTCGGAATTTGCTTTACAGGGCATCTTACGTAAATAAACAATATTATTAATGTATCTTATTCTTTATAATCACCGAGAACAACGGCATACTCAAGCTTACCTCTGAGGTTTTTGATGTTTACCGCTATCGCACCGATAATAATTCTTGCATCATAAACGCAAACGTCAACATCATAGTGCCAGGTGCCAAGAAGAATTTTGCCTGTTTCGGGGTCAAGCTCACAGTTGATATATGCGTTTGTGTATTCAAGCTTGACTGTTTCTCTGCCCTCTGTGATTTTTGCACCGAGCTGGTCAAGTGCGTGGTCAACACTGCCGAGAGTGCCTATACCCCTTGAAACCGCGCCGCCGTCTGTGTGATTGCCGTCAGCTCCGTCCGTCTGCTCCTTGAGGAAAATTGTTACAAAAACTCTGCCATCTTCGGTTACGTAGGAATATGCCTTTTCAACGTCTTCGGATCTGATTCTTCCGTTGCCGGGAATGTGGTCTGTTTTGAAATTATTTCGCTCAACAGCACTGTCGATTACAGGTGTTGCAACCTTGAGAACAGGCTCGAGTGCGCCGTCGCCTTCAATTCCGCTGATAAGCTTTATCATCTGCTCGCCTTCGGGTTCTTCGCCATCCACTCTGGTCTTGATAAGTGCGGTGTTATAAAGATTAACGATTGCTTCGATATCGTCTGACACACATTCGCCCAGAAAATATTCGGGTGTTTCAAGCCTTGCATAGTGGTCTGAAGGCTGAGGTACAATGCCTATAAAGCTGAGAAACATCATTACGATTGAAGTGAAAACAGAAATGATTTTTGTGATTATTGCAATCATAGTAAAATCTCCTTAAAATTTTTAGTTTTATTTTATTACAGTTTGTTTTTTAATTTATCGGGGCTGCATTTTATTCGCTTGTCTGCGCATCGTCTTGTGAATGAACCTTGATTTTCTTTTCTTTCAGACCCATAAAGGCAATCACAAGACCTGCAATGGCAATTATAAGAGCTATTGCACCGAAAATTATGCAGGTAAGAAAATCATAGTCGCTGAAACGTCCCATTATCTGGTAGCGAAGCATAATTGATATGTTATAAATATCCACAAACTTTGTCATACCGACAAAAAACATTGCTATACCGAGAATTAATTTTTTCATTATAAATACTCCTTCTATTTTTTGTTTTCAATTTCAGCCGGTTTATAAAACACCCAGCCAATGGCAAGACCCACCGCCGAAATCATTGCGCCCACGATAATCATATACCACTCGGGGGTGTTCACGTTTCCTGAGTGCAATGTGTTTGCAAGGTCAAAGGTCAGATAGCCTGTAAGCATATAGGTTATACCGTAAACAACAGGCACTATGAAATTCAGCTTGCCGAGACAGTTTTTCAAGCCTATCAGCAAAGATGAAACAAAAGTGGTGAGCGGAACAAGAAACCAGATTACAATCAGTGCATATCCCATAGCATCAACGTATTCATGGTTATACCAGAAACACGCCAAACACATTATCCACACCACCGGATACAAAACAAGAATACCAGCTTTTTTAACGGCTTCTTTTTTTGATTTTTTCATATACACACCATCCTCTTTCAGATTAATCGCCGGTCTGGCTTTTGAGCTGCCTGTAAAGCTCATCATCACCGCAAAGGATTTCAAGCAGCTTATCAAGGAACGCATTTTCTCCGGCAGTGTTATAGCTGAAGATTGAATCAGAGCCGCCTGCCGTTATTGCGGAAAAGTAAACCGGACCGCCGTCATTCTGAAACAGCGTAATACTGAGGCTGAGCCTGTTTGAGCCCGTCAGGCTATACCTTTCAAACACACGAACGGCGCAACGGGCGGTGCCTCTTTCAAAATCGCTTGAATCCTCAAGTGTTGAGGTAAAGCTTGTGTTGAGAACACCCTCTTCGATAAGCTTCAGAAGCCCGTCGAACTCATAATCAAACACTTTTTCCATTTTTGCCATATCGATCATCCTCCTGATTATTATATTTTTAAATGTTACAACTCCTGAATAAAGTGTGAATCATAGCAAAGTCCTTGTGATCAGTTTTATCCGATTACGATTCAAATTCTATAAAAGAATATTTAATCTGAACTCTGTTATAGGTGTAGGTGATGAAAAGTCGGTTGCCGTTTGCGATGATTGCAGGATAAGAGAACTCCGAGAAAATATTGAGAGGTGTTGATTCAAGAACTGCAACGTTTTCCCAGGTTTTGCCGTTATCCTTTGAAACTGCAAGTGAAAGCTTGTTGCGGATACCTGAAGTTCTGATGGGGTTATAGGCAAGCCAGAGCCAGCCGTTATCCGTCATAACGCAGTCTATGCCGCTGTTGTTATTATAAACACCTGTTGAGTATGCCTTGCTCCAGGTGTAGCCGCCGTCATAGGAATCGCTTCTGTAAATATAGCCTGATTTTGTTCTGAACATTGCGTGTATGCCTTCATTGCTCTGCCAGATTGTGGGCTGAATCATCTGAACCTCTTTGCCGTTCTCATCATAAGCTTCAACGTAATCGGTTTTTGTCCAGGTTTTACCGCCATCTGCAGAAATATCGAAGAAAGCTTTCCAGCTTCCCTGTTCTGTTGATGCGGGGGCAATAATAATACCCTCTGAAGTTACAAAGTTTTTGTTTCTTACGGGACCTCTGCCGCCGCTTGTGTCGCCTGCAACAAGCTCGGCAGGAGCAGTCCAGGTTTTGCCGCCGTCAAACGAATCAACGTATTTTGTGACCCAGATTTTTGTGTCAACGCCGACCTTGTAATAAAGTCTTACAAACGAACCGAAATCATGAAGAACGGGATTCCAGTGTGCCTGATTATCGGTTGTTTCGATAACCTTTGCATCGCTCCATTCGCCGTCATAGATTGCGTACCAGATGCGAACGTCGCTGCCGCCCTCGCCCGAGCCGCCGAACCAGGCAGAAATGAGTGTGCCGTCTGCAAGCCTTAAAACCGTTGATGCGTGCGAGCTTCTGAAGAATTCTCTTTTTTCAAAGATTTCACCCTGCTCCATTGTAAAATCAACGGAACTTTCAATTCCCTGCTCTGCACCGAAAAACGAAAAAATGTTTCTGAAATAATCGGCGATCTTTGCCATAAAAGAAACAGTGCCGTAGGATTCGGTCGGAAGAACGTCTGTCTGTGTTTTTGCTGCTGATGCGGTTGCCGCCGCAGAAACAACGATTGATGATGCAAGAAGAAGTGCGAGTGTTTTTCTGAGTGTGTTTTTCATTTTATTTACCTCCGATTTGTTTGGCTTTTTTGCCTTTTCACCTTAATGACGAAACAAAAACGGAGTTGGTCTAAAGAAATTTGAAAAAATTTAAATTTTTTTGAAAATTTTTTGTTTTTTCTTAAAACCTGTCTTTTTTGTACTTTCTGAGCCCACGCACAGCCTTGACGTTTTCCGAATAAGCATAAAGAGCTCCCGAAGGAGCCCTTATATTATTTGTATTAATACCAAAGGAAGCCGAGAAGAAGAATTCGGATAAGCTGCTGCCACCAGGTGTAAGCAACCGTAACGTTATATTTAACGGTTGTGCCCTGATATTCAACGGTAACGGTCTGTGTGCCGACCTTATTGGGGTTGTAGCCTGTGATATTCATTTTGCTTGTGTCGTCAATAACACAGTTGTTGCCTCCCTCATCGGTGATGAGAAGCGAAAGGCCGGTAACGTCAAGCGCCTCTTTATAAGCATAAAAAAGCTTGGAGGGCAAAGTCTGAATGGTTACGTAAGCTTCTGCATAAATCTCAAATTCACTGAATCTGTCAACGCTGAAAACGAGCATTCCGTCAACGGGCTTTACGTAATATTTATCATAAATCGAGCCGCCGTGACGGTGGAAGATAAGGAATTCCTGACAGTATTCATAGCCTTCGGGCACGGGAATGCGGATTTCAACGGTTTTACCCAGCTGAGGCTGAACTTCTTTTGTGCCCTCTGCATCTGTATGTGTGAACGCAATATCCATAAGCTTAACAGGCGTAAAGGTGCTGTTTTCATCCTTTATAAGAACCGCACCCTGCTCTCTGTCTTCATCAACGTCGTCTACAACAAGGTCAACGTCATAACCCTCGGCAAAGCAGTTTTCGTCAAACCTTACGGAAACGCCGTAGCCACTGTCCTGCATATGCTTTTCAAAGAAAGGCTGAAGAACAACGTTTCTGTCGGGCATAACATCAACGTCAACCTTGACACCGTTTGCATCAATCCAATAAGCAAACTCGAGGCCCTCTTTAACGGGAGTTACGGGGTAGCCAAGCTTTTCACCGGGGTTGAGGATATAAACGCGCTCGTTATCGGAATAAACAAATGTCGCATATCTTGCACCCTCGGGAACGGGTTCGTTATAAACATAGTCGCAATCGTGACAGGTGTAGCCGACCTTGGTATCTGAAACAGAGATTTCAAAATCGTGACCGAGCTTTGCTTTGTTCACTTCTTCAGTAACCTTTGAGCACTCGGAGCAGACGTAAACGTTTTTGCCCTGAGAAGTGCAATCGGAATCCGTTTCCTCGGAGAGAACGAAGCGGCTGTCAAGGCAGAGCTTTTTGCTTGAAGCATAGTGCCAGTCAACAGTTATACTTTCGCCGCAGGGGCAAACAAATTCTTTTTTGCCCATCCGGTCGCATGTGGGAGTTACAGTTATTTTCTGTGCATAATCGTGAACATGGTCTGTATCCTTGTGGTCAAAATGAAGAGTGATGGTCTTAAGAACCTCATCATCTGCAACCTGCATTGCATTCCACTGCTCCTGTGTGCCTTCGTAATAGATGTCACGGATATTGTAACCGTCAAAAGCATTGTCTCTGATGGCAGTTACCGTTGCAGGAATAACGATGCTTGCAAGATTCTGCGCGCTTATGAATGCGCCTTTCTGAAGATAATCAACCGAATCGGGCACAACAAAAACACTGCCCTCTTTTGCCGCAGGGTAATACATAACTGTTCTGTCGCTTACTGTGTAAACAACGCCGTCTTCGCCTGTCTTATATTTTGTGTTTTCGGGATCAATATTAACGTTTTCAAGAGCAATGCAGTTTGCAAAAGAAAGACCGTTCAAATCACGGACGGTTGCAGGCACATCGAGCGTTTTAAGGACTCTGCAATCCATAAGTGCATAAGATTCAATCAGATATGCTTCGGGAGAAAGAGTAAGACTTTCAAGTCCGTAGCAATAGCGGAGAACTTCTGTGTTTACGTTCGTTACGTCTGCAGGAAAAGTGAAATTCTTAAGAGAATAGCACTGATAAAATGCGGTGCTGCCGATCTGACCGATGTTTTCGTGCAGATTTATTTCTTCAAGCGCAAAGCATCTTGAAAAAGCGTTGGGGCCGATGCGTAAAAGCGAATCGTTCAGAACAACTTTTTTAAGGTTAAAGCATTCCTTGAAGCTGTTGGATGTAACCTCGATGAGGTTTGCAGGCATAACAAATTCCGTAAGACCCGTGCACCAGTGGAAAACACCTGCGCCGAAAGACTCGACGCTGTCAGGCATATTCACTTCCGTCAGGCTGAAGCAAGCATTGAATATCCAGTCTGAAAGATGAAGCGTACCCTCGGGTATTGTTACGCGGTAAAGATTTGTGCAATAAGAAAATGCACTGAGACCGAACTTTGTTTCGGGGTTAATCCAGGAAACCTCTTCAAGATTGATTGAGCCCATAAAAGCGGAATTCTGAACTTCTGTGATGTATGCGGGAATTGTATAAACGGGGCGCTTGTTACCTGCAGGGTATGCAACGATTGCCGTTTTATCCTTGTTGTAAAGTATACCCCAGAAATCGGTGGTGAAATCTGCATTTGCCGAATCGACCTTAAAGCCTTCAAGAGCTTCGCACTTGGCAAAAGCACCGTCGCCGACAGTTGCAACATTTTTGGTGATTGTTACGTCTTTAAGACTTGTGCAACCCTCAAATGCAGTTGCTTCGATTGTTTTGAGACTTGCAGGCGGGTTAAAGGTTTCCAGTGCCGTGCAGCCTACAAAAGCTGACCTGCCGACAGTTTCAAGAGCGCTGTTGCTGCCAAAGCTGACCGTCTTAAGACTTTTGCAATTATTAAAAGCTGTTTCGGGTAAAACTTTAACCTTGCTGTTATCTGCAAAGGTTACGGTTTCAAGCGCTGTGCAGGCGGTGAAAGCCGATTTGCCAACGGTTTCAATGCTTGCAGGAATAACAACGCTTTTAAGGTTATGCTCTTCTCTGTAAGCAAGCTCACCGATTGCAACAACGGGATAGCCGCCGAGAGTTGCAGGCACGGTGATATCCGTTTCCGTACCAACAACGTTTGTGATTGTTGCCTTGCCGTCTGCAAGGGTATACTGAACATTACCCTCGTTATAATAGGTTTCTGCAGCCGAGGCAGAGCCTGTGCCTGCCGCCGCAAGGGTAAAAAGCATTGCCGATACAATAAGTACCGAAATAATCGCTTTGATTCTTTTCATTTTATATACACTCCAAAATATAATACAAATTCGGTTTTCGGGGAGCGTTATGCTCCCCTTTTTTATTCTGTTACATAATTGCCGTCAGAAATCAATACCACAGGAAACCGAGAAGCAGGATACGGATAAGAATCTGCCACCAGGTGTAGGCAACCTTAACCTCAAACTGTGCGGAAGTGCCGTCATATTCAACGGTCAGAAGCTGTGTGCCGATTTTCTTGGGATTATAACCGCTGACTGTCATTTCGCTTGTGTCGCTGATGACTGTTTTGTTTCCGTTTTCATCAAGCACTTCAAGCGTAAGACCGCTCAGGTTAAGAGCTTCTTTATATGCATAAGAGGTTTTATCGGGGAGAGTGAGAATTGTTGTTTCTGATTTAACAAGAACCTCAAACTCACCCAGGCGATTTACTTTGATAACGATAAAGCCGCCTTCTTTGGTTGCGGGAATCTGCTCTGAAGTTCCGTCACTGAAACGGTTGAAAACGACAAATCTTGTGCCGTCTTTGTATGCTGCAGGCACGGGAATGCGGATTTCAACAGTTTTGCCGCTTTCAGGCTGAATTTCTGTGCCGCCGTGTGAGAAGCCGATATCGTAAGTATCAAGCTGCTTATAGTTTTCTTCACCGATATATATGCCGCCCGATTCTTTTTCGGTATCTTTCTTTTCGACGTCAAATTCAAGCTCGCTGCCGTCACAGCTGAAACTGCCGTCATCATATTCTGCGGTTATACCGTAGGGGTTTTCGCCAAAAGCATAGCGAAGCTTTGCTGTGAAGGTGAGGTCGTTTTCAGGCATAACATCAGGAATTTCTGCCTTGTTGCCGTTTTCATCAACCCAATAAAGAAGCTGTGCGTTTTCGTAATTGCTCATATCGGGCTGAGGCACAGCCTGACCTGCAACAACCTCAAAGCTGACACTTTCACTACCGATAATATAGGTAACTTTTCTGCTCTGAACAAGCCATACCGCAGTGAAGGTTACGTTGGTTGCAGGCATTCTGATGCTCTGACCTGCGGTGTACGAGCCGCCCTCCGAGCTCCTCCAGAAAGCAAGGCTGTGACCTGCTTTTTGGGCGGTGGGAAGGGTAAAGCTTTCGTCATATTTAACCGTTACGGGGGCAATTTCTTCGCCGCCGTTGGTATCGAACGAAACTACGTATTCGTTAATAACCCAGTTTGCCTCAACCTCAACGTCTTTTGCAGGCATTGTGAAGGGGAATACAACTGCTTCGCCTGTTTCTTTGTAAACCCAGCCGTTAAAAGTGTAGCCGACTTTTGAGGGCTCATATGCGCTTTCTACAACCGTATCGTAGAGGTAAGAATAATTATTGAATACCGAGCCTCCGATGCAAGTTGCAAAATTGTATGTGTTTCTCTCGTAGTAGATTTCAAAAACACTTGAGCCGTCGGGTGCAATCGTGCCCTTGACAAGGCTGTTTTCCGCGTCAAAGGTAAAGCCTTCAACGCCCTCGGGCATGATAAGCATCTGCTTATCCGTTGTGCCTGTGAGTTCCTTTACGGTAAGGTCATAGGTATAGCCGTCTTTGTTTCTGAAATAATACTCAATCTTATAAGGTGTGTCTGTTGCAGGTGTCCAGATTGCAACAAGGTCAACGTCACAGTCGGGCATAAGGAAAGAGTTGCCGACCGTTTCACCGTTATTGCTCCAGCCTTCAAAGGTATAACCCTGTTTTTTAAGTACGGGAAGCTCAACTTCTTCGCTGAATGTATAAAGTGCATCGGGAATTACATCATCTGTGCCTGTTTCATAGGTTACGGTGTAAACGTTGGTTACCCACACTGCATCAAGCACAAGTGACTCTGCAGGCACGGTGAGGGGCAGAATAACATCTTCGCCCGTTGCTCTGTTAATCCAGCCTTCGAAAGTGCAGCCTATTTTTTCGGGAATTTCAATGTAATCAATAATTTCGCCGTAATAACCGCTGTAACCTTCAAAGAATTCGCCGTCTGAATAGGTTACGATATCGTATCGGTTTCTGTCATAATAAACGCAAAGAACGGTTGAGCCGTCACCCGCAACAGGTGCATCAATATATGACAAAGCGGGATTGAAGGTAAAGCCTTCAATTTCGGTAACGAAATAGGGAGCTGATTCACCTGTTACGCCGTTCGCAAATTCCCTTGTTTCTTCAAGAATATATGTACCGTCAAAATACTGCTTGTGAATTTCCACTGCGTAAGAAACGTCTGTGTTTGCTTCAAAAACAGCATAAACATTGACTTCGCCTTCACCGACCGTGCCGAGGTCACCGGGTACGGAAGCATCTCTTTCAAGGCTCCAACCAACAAAGGTATAGCCTTCGGGAATGTTGTCCGAAGAAGGCATAACCGTTGCATCAACGGTATCGCCGTATGCCAGAGTGACGGATTTTTCAACAATGTCACCAACGTAGTAGTTTACGGAATAGTTTTTCTTTGTCCATGTAATGAAAACTGTTTTTTCAAGTTCGTCCATGGGATTACCTGCAAGCTCAACGCTCCAGGCTTTGAATTTATGGCCTGCATAAACAGGAATTTCGGGGTACATATCCGCTGTGATTTCGTCATCATATTTGAGAGTAACTTCAACGGTTTCTTCACCGTTTGCAAACAGCGCACCGTTTGCATCAAAGATGATTTTTGCATCCATTGCGGTGAATGCACCTTCGATTTTAACATCATCAGTTACGGTGATAACCGTGCTGTCTGTCATCTCAATGCCGTTATGCTTCCAGCAATCAAAGGTATAATAATCGCCGTTGTCGGCAAGCATGGCATCCATATCCGCTTTTGAATAAAGCTCTGCAAGAGTGATTTCGTCGCCGTAATATGCAATCCATTCGTCAACAACGTCGCCGTAGATTCCGCAAACGGTTACGTAATATTCAACAGCAGTATAGCTGGGATAAACATCAAGGTCGCCTGTTATTTCTGCACCCTCAACCTCTGACCAGGAATCAAATTCATAGCCGGGAACGGTGGGAGGTGCGGGGTAAACAAGGTAATCTCCTTTTTCATAAGCTTCCTGAAGATAAACGGAAGTGCCGTCTTCATCAAGCCAGTAAGTTACAGTACAATAATCAATTGCTTCCCATGCAGCCTTAAGGACAAGATCGCAGGCAGGCATAACAATTGATTCCACCAATTCGCCGTTTTCGTTAAGCCAGCCGGCAAATCTGTAACCTTCTCTTACCACGTTGTCTGTGATATCAAAACGGACACCTTCACGCAAAGCAAAGGCATACGTTGCCATGCCGTTTCCGAATTCACCGCCGTTTGCATCAAGAATCAGCATATATTCATTCGGTTCTTCGACCCAGATTGCAAAAACCGTAATATCTTCATAGTCAACGGTTACGGCATCATAAGATACGTCTGTTTCGTCGGCATATGCCCAGCCTGCAAAGATATAGCCGTCTTTGATAGGATACTGAACACTGCCAAGAAAGAAATCCGTGCCGATTTCAGCTTCTGCAACGTACTCCGTTTCGCCGTCTGCAAAGCAGCCGCCGTTTGCATCAAGAATAACGTTGCCGAGGGTTGAAACGTAAGAATCAACGGCTTCTACTGTGACGTAAACTGCGTGAAGAGGCTGTGTATCCTCGCTCCTTCCGCCTGCCTCACCGTAAGGAATATCGGAGAATGAACGCATATTGTCGGGTGAGCAGAATGCGGAGGAAGTTGTGAAAACGCTGCCCCGCGTAATAGCCGTGTCTTCTTTGACAATCAGTTCAAACTCAACCAGCCATTCATCGCCCGAAAGCTTCTGATTGGCGGCAGAGTAAGAAAACATATACATAATGCTGAAGCAGGTGTGAGTCTGTGCAAATTCCTCATCAAAAATACCGTTTTTGATGAAATTGGTAACAGCGGTGCCGTCTTTGCTGTAAAAAGCAATCTGCGTGGTCATATTGCAGAGATTCTGATAGTATTCGTTTGAATACGTTTCAATAATCTTATTGCGCTCATAGGCATCAGCAAAAAACGCATCGTCATAGAAAAGCAGGATTTTGCCGGAGGTTGTGTAATAATCCGTATCTGCATAAACTCTGACTCTGAGGATTTCGCCTTTCTGTGCCTTTTCGGTCTCAATCCATTCACCCAGAACTTCGTTATATCTGAAAAACTTTGCTCCGACGTTGACTGTGCCGACAATTCCTGTTGAATCTGCGGCAAATGCGGACATTCCTGCTGCACCTGTGCTGACAAGAATAAGCACGGCAAAAATGAGTGCCAGGGATTTTTTGATCATTGTTTTCATGTGCAAACTCCTTTACTGCTGTCTTACTGCAGAATTATGTATCTGCATCTACATTATAAGTTTTGCCCGACTGCGCAGCATCGCCGAAGGCAAAACCGTTAGCATAAATACCTCCGTCAGGCGAATAACCTGCACCCGTTACAATTGACGAAACGTAGCTTTGCGTTATCGCCATACCTGCAGGCACGTCTCTTGTTATAACCTCAAGAGGTGTGCCCGAACCGTCATTAACCGAAATAACCAGCTTTGCAGGTGCCGCCGTTGTCGGCTGCGTGGTAGTTGCTTTTGCGGTTGTTGTTTTCGGCTTGGTGGTGGTGGGCTTTGCCGTTGTAGATTTGGTTGTTGTGGGTTTGGCTGTGGTGGATTTGGTTGTGGTGGTTGCCGCCCTTGTTGTGGTTGTTGTTTTTGCGGCTGTGGTTGGTTTGGCTGTTGTTCTGACCGCTGTTGTTTTTGCCGTTGTCGCTCTGACCGTTGCCGTTGAGCCTGTCTGCGTTGCCGTTGAACTCACGGAAACATCCGTTGCGGAGACCGTTTCAGCTTCGGTTATCACAAGCATTGCATCTTTTGTGACAGGCTGACTGTAAAATGCCGTTGTAACCTCTTCGACTATCGCCTCGGTTGTGGGTGGCAATTCGTTTGCTTTGTTGCGGTTTATCACAACCGCCGCAACGCCGACACCCGACCCTGTTACAACTGCAGCAACGCTGACACCTGCAACGACTTTTTGCACAACCGTCATAGCCGCCAGTTTTGAAGCAACACCTGTGCCTGTTGCAACGGCTGTACCTGTTGCTGCTGTACCTGTTGCCGTTGCGCCTGCTGCCGCTGCAGCACCCGAACCCGATGCCGTAATTGTGGCAAGGATTTGGGGAGAAGCAGGGCCCTGAATGAATCCTTTTGCAACCGTTTCTGACGTTCTGCGCATTGCCCAGAGCACAACGCCGATGGGTGCGATACTGTAAGCCGAAGTAATTCCTCTTTTTGAGAATTTACCCTGTAAATCTTTTCTTGCCGTAAACAGTCTGTTTTTGACCGTGCTGACGGGCACATCAAGCGCCTGTGCAATATCACTGACACTGCATTCTTCAAAATAATACATCAGCACACAGGCTCGCTTATCCTCACTCAGCTCGTCAAGAACACTCATAACGATTTGCTGAAGCTCCGATTTATCCACGCTGTCTTCGGGAATAAAATCGGTATCCTCATCGGGAATAACCTCAAACGCCTCATTTTCATCACACGCAAAAAGTGCAGGTTTTTTCTTTTTTAATGAATCCTTGCTTTTGTTTGCAACAATTCTGTGAAACCAACCTACAAAGCTCTCGGGTTTGTCGAGAGTTGAGATTTTGTCGAGCGCGGTGATATAGCTCTCTTGCAGAATATCCTCTGCATCCTGCTCGTTTTTTGTTATTTCAAATGCAACATAAAATGCTTTGGGACTTGTCAGCTTATATATTTCGCTGAAAGCGCTTTGATCACCGCTTTGCAGCTGCGTTACAAGCTGAGCCAACCTTTCTTTGTTATCCATAAACTCACCACAAAACAAATTCGTTTTATAATTCTCTATTATAACATTATATTATAGTAAATTCAACCATTTGCACATAATTCAGCTCTCTTTTTGAGCGAGTTTTGCACAACTTACAAGCGAATTTCAGGCTATGAAAGCCATCGGGCTTCTCTCCTTTCGTTTTTTTGTTTTTCGCAGGGAGAGACACGCCCGTCAAGGTAAAGAATCCCCCGCTTTATTGCCGTTTTAAGATAGTTGCACGGCTCATCAAATTTTTCTGCATAAATGAATTCAGGTGGCTCATCGGGTAAAACAAGCTCCGTTACAATTGTCCGTTTTGCTTCACACACCCGTATATCAAGCGAATGCAGACCGTCAAGATTAACTCTTACTTTTTCTGACATAAAAAATCTCCTTTCCAAATCTGTTTTCGGATATACTTCCCCCCTTTCACCTATATGACGGCATGAAACCGCATTTGGTCTGAACTTTTTTGAAAAAAATTTCAAAATTTCAAAAAAAGCGCAAAAATCTTGACCTTGCATTTATAATTTGTTATTATAAAGTGATATGTTATTGACTGAATGCAGATAAACACAGCAGAAGGAGGCGGAATATGGGCTTAGGCAACAAAATCAAAGAAGTTACGGGCTTCGAGGGTAACGTCAAAGAAACCTTGCGCCCGATGTGCAATTTCACCTGTGCCAATATCACCATTGGCGGTGCAGGCTATCCGCTTAACCAGTTTCACCAGCAGTTCCTTGCATTTGTTGAGGGTATGTCCACCTACAAAGCAGGTCTCATCTCGCTTATTTCGGGTTTGTGGGATGCTGTCAGCGACCCGTTGATGGGCATAATCACGGACAGAACAAAATCAAAGCTCGGCAGACACCGCCCCTATATGATAATTGCCGCCATTCCGTTTGCGATTGTTTACATTTTCAAATGGACTTCATTCGGCATTTCGGGTCTGGGCAACGATAACGCAACGTGGCTGTGGTATCTTCTTGCCGCACTTTTATACAACACCTTTATGACGATGCTGAGCATACCTCACACAGCAATGCTTCCCACGGTTGCTCCGTCATATTTTGAACGTTCACAGTACAGAATTGTTGAATATATGATGAACTCCGTCGGTCAGGTAACATCATACATTTTTGCAGGTCTTGTTTTGAGCGGATTCAACGTCAAAACCGCCCTTGTCGGTCTGGACGATCCCACTCCTGCCGACCGTTCCAAATATACGCTTGTCGGCATTGTTCTTGCGGTATGGTTTTTATGGGCACCGATATTAAGCTTCTTTAAGACAAAAGAGCCCTCCTCCGTTGACCAGACAAACGAAAGATTTGATTTCAGGCATTTCATCAATGAATACAGGCTTGTTTTCAAAAGCAGAGCTTTCTGGCAATATTTCATAATGTCGCTCTTTTTCTCAATGAGCCGCTATTTCTGCAGCTTTGCAGACCAGTACTTTATGCTGAGTGTTACGGATACTTATAACCTTTTCATTTCAATGAACATCGTTTCAGGTATCTCGGAATTCTGCGGCTCACCGATCAACTACGTTCTTTCTCGCTACAAGGGCAAAACCGCAGGCGGCAAACTGCTCGGTCCGCTTATGGTATTCGGCATCGCCATAAACAGTTTCATCAATTACACCACTCCCAAACCGATAAGATATGCAGTTATCGTTATTTCTTCAATCTGCTATAACATCGGTTTCTCGGGTCCCGGCTTTGCAATCGACATCATTCAGCCCGACATAACCGACGTCGACGAGCTTATCACGGGCAGACGCCGTGAGGGTGTTATTTCAACGTTCAGCACCTTCTTCAAAAAGACGGTGAGCAGCGTTATGGGCTTCTCTGTGGGCGCAATACTCGAGCTGCTGGGATATAACACCGACATTAAAGCTCCGCATCTTCAGTCACGCCGTACAAATCTCGGCTTAAGAGCCTGCTATGCGGTTATACCTGCAATTCTCGCCCTTTTCTGCGTTATCTCGGTTTACAGATATTCAATGACCAAGGACGATCATGAGGAAATCAAGCGAGTTATAAAAGAAAAACACGAAACAGGCACCTGCACCATATCCGAAACAAGCAAAAAACGGCTTGAAAAAATTTCGGGTCAGAAATGGAGCGATATGTGGATTGGTCAGGGTAACGCCGAGAGAAACGTTGAACAATTCGTATAATAAGGAGATAAAACATTGGCTGTTTCAAAAGATAAAATCCGCAATTTCTGCATAATCGCACACATCGACCACGGTAAATCAACACTTGCAGACAGATTGCTCGAAAAAACAAAATCAGTTGCTCTGCGTGATATGACGGCACAGCTTCTTGATAAAATGGACCTCGAAAGAGAAAGAGGCATCACCATCAAGGCACACGCAGTTAAGCTCAATTATCTTGCCGAGGACGGCGAGGAATATATCCTTAACCTCATCGACACCCCCGGTCACGTTGACTTTAACTATGAGGTTTCACGCTCACTTGCCGCTTGCGAGGGCGCAGTGCTGATTGTTGACGCTTCACAGGGTGTTGAGGCACAGACACTTGCAAACACCTACCTTGCACTTGACCATAACCTTGAAATCGTGCCCGTTATCAACAAAATTGACCTTCCCTCCGCAGAGCCTGACAGAGTTGCTGCAGAGGTTGAAGAGGTTATAGGTCTTGACTGCTCAGAAGCTCCCAGAGTTTCGGCAAAAACAGGCATCAACATTGAACAGGTGCTTGAAAGCATTGTCAAAAACGTTCCTGCTCCCGAAGCAAACGATGACCTGCCCCCCAGAGCGCTGATTTTCGACTCGGTTTACGACAGCTACAAGGGTGTTATCGTTTACGTAAGAGTAAAAGAAGGCAAAATTAAACCCGGTGACACAATGCGTATGATGGCAACGGGGGCAGAATTCACCATTGTTGAAACAGGCTATATGCGTGCAACCCTGCCCGAGCCCTGCAGTGAACTCACCGCAGGCGAGGTTGGCTACATCACCGCTTCAATCAAAACCGTAAGCGATGCAAGAGTCGGTGACACGGTAACAATAGTTGAAAACCCTGCCGCCGAGCCTCTGCCCGGTTACAGAAAGGTTAATCCCATGGTATTCTGCGGTGTTTACCCTGCAGACGGTGCCGACTACGAAAACCTGCGTGATGCGCTCGAAAAGCTTCAGCTCAACGATGCCGCTCTGACCTATGAGCCTGAAACTTCAGGCGCTCTCGGCTTCGGCTTCCGCTGCGGTTTCCTCGGTCTGCTCCACCTCGAAATCATTCAGGAAAGACTTGAAAGAGAATATGACCTTGACCTTGTAACCACCGTTCCCAGCGTTATTTACAAAATCTATCTCAACGACGGTTCAATGGTTGAGATCGATAACCCCACGCACTACCCTGATCCTGCACACATCAACTATTGCGAAGAACCGTTTACAGATGCTCACATCTATTCGCCTGCAGAATACGTTGGTGCAATTATGGACCTTTGCCAGGAGCGCAGAGGTATTTTCAAGAATATGGATTATATCACTCCTGACAGAGTTGATATTCATTACGAGCTTCCCCTTAACGAAATCATCTACGACTTCTTTGATTCGCTCAAATCAAGAACCAGAGGCTACGCTTCGTTTGACTATGAGATTTCAGATTACCGCCGTTCCAACCTCGTGAAGCTTGACGTACTTCTCAACGGTGACCTCATCGACGCACTTTCATTCATCATTCACACCGACAAGGCAAGAAGCAAATCCAGAAAGATTGCCGAAAAGCTTAAAGATAACATTCCCAGACAGATGTTTGAAATTCCCATTCAGGTTGCAATCGGCGGCAAGGTTATTGCCAGAGAAACCGTTAAAGCGATGCGCAAAGACGTTCTTGCCAAATGCTACGGCGGTGACATCACAAGAAAGAAAAAACTGCTTGAAAAGCAGAAGGAAGGTAAAAAGAGAATGCGCCACTTCGGTACGGTTGAAGTTCCGCAGGAAGCTTTTATGGCAGTTCTCAAGCTTGATGACAATGACTAAATCACAAAAACCCATCGGCTTATATCTTCATATACCGTTCTGCAAGGGCAAATGCCCTTACTGCGACTTTTATTCCGTAGCTCCCCAAAAGGGAGTTACGGATTCTTACGTTGCGGCTCTTTGCAGAAAGCTTGACGAAGAAAACCGCATTTATGACACCGTTTATTTCGGCGGCGGCACACCATCTCTGCTTGGGGCGGAAAACGTTGCGCTGATTCTCTCGCATACAAAAAGAACACCCGACTGCGAGGTTACGCTTGAGTGCAACCCCTCCGACACGGGCGGAATAAACTCCGTTTTTGATTTTGAAAAAGCGGCAAAGGGCGGTATCAACCGCATTTCGCTCGGCTTGCAGAGTGCTGACGACACCGAAAGAAAAGCTCTTGGCAGACGCGGCGGCTGTGACGACGTTGCAAGAGCCATAGCCAAAGCAAAGGCGGCAGGCATTGAAAATATTTCGCTTGACCTTATGCTCGGTATACCAAGCCAGACAAAAGAAAGTCTGCTCAAATCGGTTGAATTCTGCAAAAACAGCGGTGCAACCCACGTGAGCGCATATATCCTCCAAATCGAGGAAGGCACTTTTTTCTATAAAAAGAAAGATAATCTTATCCTGCCCGACGAGGATGAAACAAGCGAGCTTTATCTGGCAGCGGTCAATGCGCTTGAAGAAGCAGGCTTTATGCAATATGAAATTTCCAATTTTTCAAGAGTCGGTTTTGAAAGCAGACACAACCTGAAATACTGGCACTGCGAAGAATATCTTGGCATCGGTGCGGCGGCTCATTCTTTTGCCGACGGAAAAAGGTTTTATTATGAGCGCAGTATTGACAGCTTCATAAGCGGTGATTCCCCCGTTGATGACGGCGAGGGAGGCGACGAAGAAGAATATATTATGCTTGCACTCCGCCTTACCGAAGGTCTTGTTTTCAAAAAGTTTGCAGACCGCTACGGCAAGCCTCTGCCCGATGACGTTATAAAAAAAGCAGGGTTTCTTCAGAAACACGGTCTTGTTACCGTTGATGGCGAAAAAATCGCACTGACTAAACAGGGCTTTCTGCTTTCAAACTCTGTCATAGGCGAGTTACTTGCAAATTTTGATTAAATATGTTATAATCTGTATTATTAAAGGATGATTTTTCCTTAATAAAATAAAACGGAGGTAAAACAAATGAAAAGATTTTTAAGCTTTATTCTTGCCGCTGCTATGCTGGTATCCTGCTTCTGCATCAATGCTTTTGCGGCTGAAACTCCCAAAGCAGATGCTCTGCTTGACAGACTTGAAACCGAAGACGAAGTGCTTGTGACCATTGATTCGGGCAACACAATGCTCTTTGGCTTTTTACCCTCTGACATCAAAAACACCGTTGCCGTCAAGGGCAACACCATCGCTTACGAATACACCGCAGGCTTCCTTAAGGTAAGAGTTATTGCTTCTGACGAAGGCATTTACGCTTTTGTTCCCACCCTGCCCTATTTCTACGTTAAGCTTGACAAAAATCCGCTTGAGGGCGCTGACATATGGCAGATGGTCAAGGATGCCGCAAACCTCACACAGGGCTTCATAAGATACCTTGACAGCTACAACGAAACCGTTGACGGCAAGGAATATTACGTTGAAGAATATGACGACAGAGAGTTTGTAACAAGCAAATTCTATTTTGACGGCGATGAACTCAAAATGCTCAAGGTTGAAGATTCATCAACGCATTCCGTACAGTATACATATTTTGACGATATCTCCTTTGAGGTTGACGACAGCTTCTTTGAGATACCCAAGGCAGCATTTGACCTTTCACCCATTCTCACAGGTCTTATCCTCTCAATCATCGCAGCAGCATAATTTTTTAGATTTCAGTTGTGTCAGACAGTAATTGTTTGACACAACTTTTTATTTTTGTTGTAACAAAAAACAGTTTTCGCAGTCTTATAGATAAAGGAAGTGATTGTGTGAAAGACTTTGAAAAGATATATAACTGCTATATGAAAGACGTTTATAAGTATACCCTTGCGCTTTCACACAACCCCGATATTGCCGAAGAAATAACGCAAGAAACGTTTTTTAAAGCTCTTAAAAGCATAAACAGTTTTAAAGGAGAGTGCAAACTCAGCGTTTGGCTCTGTCAGATAGCCAAGAATACTTATTATTCTTACTGCGAAAAAGAAAAACGCAGGACAGACTTCATTGAAGAAACATACTGCTCCTTTGAAAATGACATTGACAACAGTGACCAGGCTTTTGAGCTTCACAAACGGCTTCATAATTTGCCCGAGCCATATAAAGAGGTTTTTTCATTGCGTGTTTTCGGCGAACTTCCTTTTGCAAAAATAGCCGAGCTTTTCGGCAAAACCGAAAGTTGGGCAAGAGTAACCTATCACCGTGCAAAACTGAAAATGGAGGAACAAATAAATGAAGATTAACTGCGATATAATAAGAGATTTGCTTCCGCTGTACTGTGACGAATTTTGCAGCGAATCAAGCAAAAAGCTTGTTGAGGAGCATCTTTCAAACTGTAATGAATGCCGTACGGAAACAGAAAAAATGAAAGCAAATCTTACTGCCATTGACATTGATGAAGAAAAAAGCAAAACGCAACTATTGAAAACAATCAAAAATAAAATAACGTTTCAAAAATTGACAGCAATTGCTTTGTCTGTATTGTTTACGGTATTTGTTCTTTGGGGCGGAATAAAAATAATCAATAAAAACACTCCGATTGAATATTATGACGGTCTTGTCAGAGTTTATGAGGCAGGAAAAAACCATGAGATTTTTTACACAGGGACTGATAACGGCTATGCAAAAGTAAACTGCGTGCAATTTGAAATTTCAGAAAACGGAAAAAACGAAATAATTCTTTGCTTTTATCTTGAAGAAAGCATACATTCCAAGTATTTTAAAGAGAAGCATTTAACTCATATCAGAGCGGTCCCGACAGAAACAAGCGATACAGTACAAGGCGTAACGCAGATTTACTATATGATTTATGACCTGCAAAACACAGAAAACAACGATATTCTCTGGGAAGAGATTCAAGAAAACGGTGTGCTCTTATGGAAAGCATAATCGGTTAAAAGGGATTTACTGCAGTGACATATTTTAAATTACCCTGCACAATATAAGGCTTTGTTTGCAAATTTTAAAACCCTTTATTCAGATTTGTGTTTACGCACTTTATAACGGACAAAAAGCAGAGAGCAAAAGCTCCCTGCTTTCTTTTTTTACGCCGCGGCGGCGGCACGGGTTACGTCAGCGGTTTCAAGCATTCGCTGCGCAAAAATCCCGTATCCCTGTGACGGGTCGTTCACAAAAACGTGGGTCACTGCACCCACAAGCATTGAATTCTGAATAATCGGGCTGCCGCTCATTCCCTGCAGAATTCCGCCTGTTTTTGAAAGCAAATCCTCATCTGTAATTTTGATAATGAGATTCCGCTCCTCGTTGCCCGAGGAAGGATAGATTTTGGTTATCTGCACATCATAGTATTGCGGACCGTTGCCGTCAACTGTTGCCATAATCTGTGCCTCACCTTCGCGCACTTCGCTCTCAAGCGCGACGGGCATCAGCTTTGCATCGGATTTCTCATTCATAATGCCGTAAACGCCTGCCGAAGTGTTTGCGTTAAGCTTGCCTATGACCTGCTGCGAAAAAGCACCGCACAGCTCACCCGGCTCACCGGGAGAACTTTTGTAAAAACCGTTGACCGTTGCTCTGACGGCTTCACCACCCGAAAGAGGCATCAGTTTGCCTGTGTCAACGTCACAAACTCCGTGACCGAGACCCGCAAAAACTCCGCTCCCGTTATCGCAAAAAGTCATTGTGCCGATACCTGCGGAGCTGTCCCTGACCCAGATACCTGCGCGGTATTTTCCGCTTTCGGAAAGGTAGGGTTGCAAACTGACATCAAGCTTTTCGCCGCCTCGCTCAACCCGAAGCGCAAGCGCCTTGCCATCCGAATTGACTACTGCGGCAACAAAATCGTCGGCTCCTTTAAGCAAAGAGCCGTTGGCGTGGGTTATGCAGTCACCGCATTTGATTCCTGCCATCCGAGCAGGACTCTGACCGCCCGTGACTGCATTGAGCGAATCAATTTTAACCACCATAACACCTTTTGTATAAAGCTTTATGCCAAAAACTTCACCCGAAACATTAACGTATCTGCGTTTTGCAACATTCAGCGTTACAGGCTTAACGGGAATAACGTCAAAAGCCATAAGGGTAGCTTTGTGTCCGCTGTCCGAACTTGTAAAGCTCGAAACCTTTACAGCTTTGTCGCTATCAACAGAATACAGTCCGCTTTCAAAGCTCTGCAATGCTGACAAAACCTCAATACTATCGGGCATATGACCCTGACCGTAAACCACGGCAGAAAAAACAAAAACGCAGGCGGCAGTTAAAAATGCAGTCAGTGATTTAAAAAAACGCTTCATTTTTCACCTCCGTGTTTCCGAGATGCTCCGTTGCGGAGCACTATTAATTTAACCGCCGCAGCATCAAAAAAACGGCGGATAATTAAGCCGTAAATAGTTTTCAGAAATTCAAAAAAATATCATTTGACGCCGCAAGCTTAATGCCGTTGACTTTTAAATGTTTTATTGATATAATTGTTTTGTATGTAATTCATTTTAAAGGTGGAAACCGAATGAAGCTTTCATTGATTGTCCCCTGCTACAACGAAGAGGGAAACGTTGAAAAATTTTTCAGCGAAGTCAACCGTGTTTTTGAAAACAAGGTTGAAGATTATGAATTTGTTTTTGTCAATGACGGCAGCACTGACGAAACACACAAAAGGCTCAGACATATCCACAACGAGCTTAACACAAAAAATAACGTTCAGGTTATCAGCTTCAGCCGCAACTTTGGCAAGGAATCTGCCATGTATGCAGGTCTTTCAAACGCAAAAGGCGACCTTGTATGCCTTATTGATGCAGATTTGCAGCAAAGACCCGAGGTTGTGCTTGAAATGCTTGACGTGCTTAATTCCGACGAGGATATCGACTGCGTAACAGCTTATCAGGATAAACGCAAAGAAAGCAAACTGCTTGGACTTATGAAATCCTCATTTTATAAGATAATAAACAAGGTGTCTGACGTTGACTTTGTAAACGGCGCATCGGATTTCAGGCTTATGAAGCGCCCGATGGTTGACGCCATTCTGCAGATGACAGAATTCCACCGTTTTTCAAAAGGCATTTTCGGCTACGTCGGTTTCAACACCAAATTTATCCCCTACACCGTTGCAAAAAGAGAAAGCGGCGAAACCAAATGGAATTTCCGCAAGCTTTTCAAATATGCGCTTGACGGCATTTTTGCTTTTTCAACCATGCCGCTCAAAATCTCCACTTTCATCGGTCTTTTTGCATCGTTTGCATCCATCATCTATCTGATTGTGGTGCTCGTGCAGAAAATATTCTTTGGCATAGACGTGCCGGGCTATGCAACAATCGTTGCCCTGATGCTGCTTATCGGCGGACTTGTGCTTTTCTGCCTTGGCATCATCGGCGAATATCTATCCAAAATGTATGTTGAGGTTAAAAACAGACCGATATACATTCTTAAAGAACATCTTGACGATAAAAATGAAAAATAAAAAAATGGGTTGTTCATAACGAACAGCCCATTTTTTTATTTTTTATGATTATTAAACACCTTTTTTAGGTGCAGGTCTGTGCTTTGCGGTAAATTCGGCAACGTCAATTCTGATGATACTCACAACCGCCGCCATCTTATCCTCAAACTCAAAATCCTTACCCGTCTGCGTTTTCATCAGGAATGAAAGCGCGGCTTTTTTTATTTCGATATCCTCAATGATTTCAGCTTTGCCTCTGCCCATAATTGAGGAATATTCAATGCCGTATTTGCAGGCAATTTCACCCTCAAAAGGCTGAATTCCGCATTCCATTTCAAAGAAAACCTTGGGATTTGCTCTCATAAGGTCAAGCTTTCGGCCTCTTTTTGCACCGTGAAGCCAGAGCGTGAGTTTGCCGTTTTCAAGCGTATAGCCGTAATTCATCGGCACAACGTAAGCTTCGTCACCGTCAACAAGACCCAGGTGAAGCACCTTTGCGGTATCAAGAATTTTTATGATTTCGTTGATATCGGTTACTTCTCTTTCTCGGCGTGTCATTCCGTTCATTCCGTTACCTCTCTATTCCGTAAAAATCAAGCAGAGCAGGTATAAGCACTGTGTCGGTCTGCTCAAAACAAGTACTGTGTCCGCCGCCGATAACCATAAGCTCTTTTGCACCCTCAATCGACTTTGTGATTTTTTTTGAATGCCAGCGCTGAATCATATCGTGTTCGCCGTAGATGTTGAAAAACGGCACTTTGATTTCGGCAATATCTTTGAAAGTGAGGCTCGGCTGACCGACCATCATGCCCTTGATGTCACGGCGGATTTTTGTTTCGGTGTCGCCCTTGATCCAGGCTTCAACGCAAAGAACGATATACTGATAAGTAATCTGCAACTGGTCAAAGGTGTTTGTGCCGAGAGTGTTGATATTTGAGCCCATAACGGTGAGTGACAAAACTCTGCTCTGATACTTAAGGGTAAAAACAAAGCCGAGGTTTCCGCCATCGCTGAAACCGAAAATGTGAGTTTTTTCAACCTTAAGGTGGTCAAGTACCTTTGCAACATCATCTGCAAAGGTTTCAAAATTCATTGTGCCTTCTTTCCAGCCAGACTGACCCGTTCCGCGCGGAGAAACTGTGATAACCTTGAAATGCTTTGACATTTCAGGCAGAATTGAGCCGTCAAGGCTGTGCATATCGCCGCCGTTGGGAGGCAGAAGCAAAAGTGCTTCGCCGTTAAGATTTCCGTAAACACCGTATTCAATTTTAACACCGTCACAATCAACAAAGCCGTGCTCTTTTATTTCGGGCACGGGAAGTGCACTGTCTGCAAAGCAGACGGGGGCTGCCGTAAATATAAGGCAGATAATTGCCAGAACTGCTGTGATTTTTTTAAGTGTTTTCATTCATCTTGCTCCTTTCGCTCAAAGCCGCACGGTAAGCGGCATTATAAAGGTCTCTTTCACAGGTCTCAAGAATCTCTGCAAAAGCTTTTTCTTTTTCAACGGCAAAAAACATATCGTTCACACCGCAGGTAAGGATTTTTTCTGCACCTTCTCCCCTGCTGCCGCAAACGGCAATAACCCTTTTGCCAAGCTTTTGGGCACGGCGTGCAACACCCGAAATCACCTTGCCGTCTGCCGACTGAAAATCCAGTCTGCCTTCGCCCGTAACAACAAGGTCAGCACTCTGTGCAAAGGCATCAAAATCTGATTCGTCAAGAATAATATCGATGCCTTTTTTGAGCTTTGCATCAAGAAAAGCAAGTGCTCCGGCACCCATTCCGCCTGCCGCACCCGCACCGCCGATATCGGCAACAGCCTTCCCCGTACAGTGTTCAATTACCTTTGCCATATTACGCAAACCGCTGTCAAGCTTTTTTACCATTTCTTTGTCCGCACCTTTTTGCGGTGCAAAAACATATGCGGCACCGTTTGCACCATAAAGCGGATTCTCAACATCGCAAGCGGCGGTTACAGGCAGTCCGAAAGCTTTTTCAGGCGTTATTATCTGCTCAATGGCTGAAAGCGATTTGCCGCAAGGCTCAACCTCTTTGCCGTTTTTATCAAGAAATTTCCAGCCGAGAGCCGTTGCCATACCCAAACCGCAATCATTGGTTGCACTGCCGCCGAGACCGAGAAGAATTGCTTCTGCGCCGTTTTTCTTTGCGTGAAGCATAAGCTCGCCCACACCGAGGGTTGTTGCTTTTTCGGGGTTTTTGCTTTCACCTGCAAGCGGCAAGCCTGCACAGGATGCCATTTCGATGACCGCCGTATTATTTTCAAGCATAAAATATTCCGCCGTCATCTTTTCGCCAAACACTCCCGCAACTTCGGCGCTGATTCGTCTGCCATTTGCAAAGCCCTCAAAACAGGTACAAAGCCCCTCGCCGCCGTCGGCAACAGGGAGCTTTGTTATTTTTACATCTTTTATGGCATCAGTGAATGCTTTTGCCGCAATATCGCAGACCTGTGCCGCAGAAAGTGTTCCTTTGAAGCTGTCGGGTGCGATGAGTACGGTGAGCATTTTATCACGCTTTCTTTATTTTTCTGCAGATGCCTTCTTTACGTATCTCTTGAAGAATGCAACTGCGGGTTCAATTGCGGAAACGGGAATTCTTTCGTTTGTTGCGTGTGTGCAACGAAGCAGTTCAACGCTTACCTTATAGGGTGAATAACGGAAGATATTTTCGCAAACAGGTTCATAGTAGCAGGCATCTGTGCCGCCCATTACAAGATAGGGAGCAACAATTGCATCCTTGTTTTCCTGAACGCAGAGCTCTTCGATAATCTTGAAAGCTCTTGATTCTGTGGGTGAGAAGCTTGATGCTTCTTTTGCCTTGAGAACCCTGATTTCAATATCCTTATTGCGGCAAACCTTGCGGATATGAGCGATTACGTCTTCAACTGTTGTGCCGGGCATCTGTCTGAAGTTTACAACAACGCTTGCCTTCTGGGGCAGAACGTTTGCCGCAGGGCTGCCCTCTGCCATTGTTACGGCAGTTGTTGTTCTTACAAGGCAGGCTGTGAAGGGAATCTTTGTCATACCGTATCTGAGAAGCGGTTTAAGATAAGGCAGGTTACAGGCAACAAGTCTTGCAGGATAAGTGCAGTTTCTGCCGAGGTTGGAGAAAAGGTCGCTTACAAACGGCATAAGCTCTGCCTTGAACTGATTGCCCTCAAGGTCTCTGATAACCTCTGCAAGCTCGCCCAAAGCCGAATGAACGGGGGGCTGCGATGAGTGACCGCCCTTTGCATTGACGGTGATTTCAATATCGGTATAACCTTTTTCCGCAACACCGACACCGATGATTTCTTTATTCTCAATAAGACCCTTGATGTTGACGGGAATGATTGCACCGCCTTCGTCGATTACGCTGTCAAGGTGAATACCTCTTTCTTTGAGGGTATTCATAATATTCTTTGCGCCGCCGTTACCCGAAGCAACAACCTCTTCATCCTGACCGAAGAGAAGATAAACGTCTCTTTCAGGCTTGAAGCCTTCTTCAAGAAGTGTTTCAACCGCTTCCATAACTGCGATGAGGTGGTTTTTCATATCAAGAGCGCCTCTGCCCCAGATGAATTCGCCGTCATTGACACCGCCGAAAGGAGGATTTGTCCAATCACCCTCTGTGCCGGCAGAAACGGGAACAACGTCCTGATGTGCAAGCAATGCGATAGGGTCAAGATCACTTCTTGTTCCTTCCCATCTGTACATAAGACTGGCTTCAAGAATAACTTCTTTGGTAAGATTCTGATGAATAAGCGGATAGGCTTCTTCAAGGAATTTATGAAATTTTTCAAACTGTGTAAAATCAACCTTTTCTTTTTCGGGATAGCTGACAGTGGGAATTGAAATTGCCTTTGAAAGGTTATCCATTGCCCTCTGCAAATTAACGTTTTCAACAGACGCTGTGCCGTAATTTTTCTTTTCAGGAACATACTTTGCTGCTCTGACTGCATTGACGCCTGCAGCAGCTGCCACTGCAACGCCTGCTGCAATTGCAATTTTTTTATTCATTATAATCTTCCTTTCTTAAATAAAGAATTTTTTATGAAGCCACATTTTCATTTTCTTGCTTTTTTCAAGAACAATGAAGAATATCATAAGCGAAACACAGCAAGCCGTCATAACCAGCGAAACAACCAGTGAAAGCTTGCTTGCAAAGAATGCGGTTGCTCTTATTTCGCAAATAAAAGTCATAATGTTTATCACAGTAAGCACCACAATGGCGATTGCCGATTTGCTGCGTTTTTTTCTAAGCCACAATACAAACAGGTTTATCAGTATCCATAGTGCCAAAACAACGGGCACCACAAACGAATTAACCCAGCCCGTTTTGTCATGACCGCATATTTTGAACAGCTGAAAAAACAGCAGCACTGCAACAGCATCTACCGTTACAAGCACAGCGGGTATGGGCTTTTTCCATAAAAGCGGAAAAAGGAATATCACCCAGGCAAGCACAGCACCGCCCACAACGTATTTGATGACGGGGTTGTCAAAGAATAAAACGTTTATTATTGTGGAAACAAGTGTGGGAATAAGAATGATTAATGAAAAAATAAATGCCAGATACAAATTATTGGTTGATTTAGGAATGGAAAGCTCGTCCGGATAGGCAGGTTTTGCCGACGGTTCAGTTTTTTCTCTGGGATTTATAACCGGAGTATCACAGAGAGGGCAGGCTTTGCAAGCCTTTTCGAGCTCAACACCGCAATTAACGCAATATGACATCAGACTTCACCTCCCGATATGGCACTTCTGTTGCTTTCGATTTTAACAGGTATGCCTTCTTTGACAAGTGCTGTGAAAATTCCACGCTGTACCCTTGTATTATTATAAATATTTGTTACGCTCAAAGCAAGAGTACCGTTATAAGAAACAGCGCCGCACCTTGCCGCATTGACCATTCCCCTGCCGAGAATCAGCGACATTTTTTCGATATAGGGCTCCATTTCTTTCGGTGCCTTTATCAGGCCGATATTGGATATCAATGAGCTTGTTGCTCTTTCACCCGTGATTTTATAAAGCACGTTGACCCCTATATCCTTAAGGAACGACGGTACGATGCGCATTAATATATTCTTTTCGATTGCCGCATTACTGTTGAGCATAGACTGAACGTACTTTTCATTGTTGATGTAACGCAGATGAAGCGAAAGCTGTCTGAGTATTTCAGGAAAAGTATATTCACCCATATTAGGGTCAAGCTGATACGAATAGCAGAGCATAAAGTTACGCATTGTGTCTGTTTTAAAAAACTGACGAACATTTACGGGAATCTGCACGCCGATAGGTTTTTTGCGCTTGAGGTTTTCTTCTTTTTGCAGATTATACATAACCCACACAAGAATACCTGCGATATACTCCGTTAAGGTTACGCCGTGCTCCGCTGCTTTTGCTTTCAAAACATCAACAGGCATATATCCCGTTGTCACGTTGACAAAATGCTTTGGCAGTTTTTTGTCTTTTGCCTGATATGCAAATTTTTCAACACGGTCTGCCTTAGCTGTTGAGGTTACGTTTTTGAGATAAGCATCCTCACTCTCGCTTGCACTGGGCGACTGCTCAACATCAAGCACCGCACCGCCGACGGGAATATCCGCACCTTTAAGGCGAAGATAAACCGCAAGCAGAGTCATAAAGAAACGCGAAGCCCCGAAGCCGTCGGTTATGGCGTGGTAAAACTCAACGGATATTCTGTTTTCATAATAAAAAACACGAAGCAGATAGCCTTTGTTTTCTTTCCATTTGACACGCAGACAGGGGTTAGCCGAATCAGGCATAACAGGCGGCGCTCCGTTGGGGTTTTTTTCAAGATAATGCCAAAAAACGCCATTTCTCATTCTTACGTCAAAGGATGGAAAACGCGGCATTGTTTTGAACAGTGCCTGCTGCAGCACGTCGGCATCGACCTTATCCTTAAGTGTTACGGAAAGCCTGTAGACGTTGGAATAAGACGAAGTATTCTGACCCGGAAATATCTTTGCCGCATTATCAAGTTTATACCATTGTTTCTGGTGCTGTCTGTTTTTTTTGCTCATAAAAGCTCCTCAATAATTATAAAGCAAACGGTGTGAAAATTCAACAGCTGCTTTAATTAACTCGCATCATAAGTCAAAAAGACTAAGCTGTGTAGATTTGGGGAGAGAATCAAGTGCGCCGCCCTCTTCAAGAGCCGTTATGATTGACTTTGAAACACCTGAACGGAGCTGCAAATCCTCTATTGAAAGGAATTCACCGCCGCCGTCATTGCGGCAATCCTCAAGGCTCTGGGCTGCTGCACCGCCGCAACCTGCAATTGCAGAAAACGGAAGTCTTATCTTGCCGTCTTCAACAACGTAGCGGTTTGCGGGTGATATATAAATATCAATCGGCAGAAGCTCGACGCCTCTTGCCATCATCTCGTTGATAACCTGAAGAGAAGTGAACGTGCCTTCTTCCTTGGCAGTTGCGGTTTTCATCTGCATTTTCTGCTTGATTTCGTCCATTCTTGCCTTAACGGCTTTTCTGCCGCCGAGGACAGCAACGGTGTCGATATCTTCACCGCGCACGGTCATAAAGGTTGCATAATACTCAACAGGTCTGTAGAGCTTGTACCACGCAAGACGCATTGCGGCGCTTACGTAAGCGGCGGCATGTGCTTTGGGAAACATATATTTAATCTTCATACAGGAATCAAGGTACCACTGCGGCACGCCGTTATCAAGCATCGCCTGCTTATGCTCGTCTGTGAGCAGAGAGGTTGCCTTGCCCTTACGCACAATTTCCATTATCTTGAATGCCATACCCTTTTCAACTCCCTTGTTGATAAGGTAAACCATAATGTTATCACGCGTGCCGATAACTTCGGAAATGGTGCAGGTACCGTTTTTGATAAGCTCCTGTGCGTTACCTATCCAAACGTCCGTACCGTGTGAAAGACCCGAAATCTGAAGCATATCGGAAAAGTTTTTGGGCTGTGCTTCAATAAGCATCTGGCGCACAAAGGGTGTGCCAAGTTCAGGAAGCGAAAGTGTACCCGTTTCGCAGTCGATATCCTCGGGGGTGAGACCCATCGGCTCGGGGCTTGTAAGAAGCTCATAAAGCTTGGGGTCACAGATATCGATTTTCATAACGTTTGTGCCCGTCATATCCTCGAGATGTTTATAAAGCGTGGGATCATCGTGACCGAGGTTATCGAGCTTAAGAATTGTATCGTGAAGTGAATGGAAATCGAAGTGAGTTGTTCTGTGAATGGATTCAGCATCGTCAGCAGGGTGCTGAATGGGTGTGAAATCCTCTGCATCCATATCGGCAGGCACAACAACCATACCGCCGGGGTGCTGACCCGTTGTGCGTTTAACACCCACGCAACCCTGAACAAGTCTTTCTTCCTCTGCCTTTGAGAGGGTGATGCCCTTTTCTTCCATCCACTTTTTAACAAAACCGTAAGCCGTTTTGTCGGCAAGAGTGCCGATTGTACCCGCCTTGAAAACGTGGCTCTTGCCGAAAAGCTCTTCGGTATAGCGGTGGGCATAAAACTGATATTCGCCCGAGAAGTTAAGGTCGATATCGGGCTGCTTGTCACCGTAGAAGCCGAGGAAGGTTTCAAACGGAATATCGTGACCGTCGCGGTGCATATCCTCACCGCAGACGGGACAATTCTTGGGAGGCATATCGTAGCCTGAACCGAACTCGCCCTTATAAAAGAATTCGCTGTGCTTGCATTTTTCACAGATATAGTGAGGCACAAGAGGATTAACCTCCGAAATGCCTGCCGCAAATGCAACAAACGACGAGCCAACCGAACCTCTGGAGCCGACGTAATAGCCGTTATCCATTGAGTTCCAAACAAGCTTCTGGGCGATGTTATAAAGAACGGCGAAACCGTTTTTGATGATAGATTCAAGCTCCTTATCAAGTCTTTCGCGGATATATTCGGGCAAGGGGTTGCCGTAATATTCCTGCATTCTGTCATAACAGATGCGGCGAAGCTCTTCGTCAGAACCTTCGATTTTTGGCGGATAAGTGCCGTCGGGAATAGGTTTGATTTCTTCGCACATATCAGCGATTTTATTGGGGTTTTCAACAACCACCTCATAAGCCGTATCTTCGCCCAGATAAGCAAACTCTTCAAGCATCTGATCGGTTGTTTTAAGGTAGAGCGGAGCCTGATCCGAAGCATCGCTGAAGCCCTGACCCGCCATAAGAATTTCTCTGAAAATCTTGTCGCTTTCGTCAAGGAAATGTACGTCACCCGTTGCTACAACAGGTTTGCCGAGCTCATCGGCTATATGAATTATCTGCCTGTTTATCTCGTTAAGCTCCTCTTCGGATTTAACCATACCGTTGCGCAGCATAAAGGCATTGTTGCCGTTTGGCTGAATTTCAAGGTAATCGCACACGTCAGCAAATTCAAGCAACTTTTCTTTGGGTTTTCCCGAATAAATCGCCTGATAAAGCTGACCCGCTTCACACGCACTGCCCACAATAAGACCCTCTCTGTGAGCAAGAAGCTCACTCTTGGGCACTCTGGGGTGGCGGTAGAAATATTCGAGGTTTGATTTTGTTATAAGCTGATAAAGGTGCTTGAGACCGACTTTGTTCTTTGCAAGAAGAATCATATGGTGGGTGGGCAGCCTTCTGGCATCAGGTTTAACCTGTGCGTTGATTTCACCAACAGTCTGAATACCCTTTTCTTTGATAAGCTCTGTCAGTTTGCCGAAAATGCCTGCAAGTGCACCTGCATCTTCATCGGCTCTGTGGTGGTCAAACTTGGGAAGCTTGAAATGGCTTGTGAGTGTATCCAGCTTATAATTCTTGACACCTGTTACAAGACTCTGTGCAAGAATCAAGGTGTCAACGTGGGTAAAGTTATATTCAATGCCGTTTCTCTCACAGGCGGATTTGAGGATATCCGTGTCAAAGGTTGCGTTGTGGGCAACAAGCACGCCGTCGCCGCAGAATTCAAAGAATTTGCGGACAGCTTCGCCCTCTTTGGGAGCATTGGCAACCATACGGTCATCAATACCTGTAAGCTCAACAATTTTTTGCGGAATGGGTCTTTCCGGATTAACAAAGGTCTGGAATCTTGCTTTTTCTGCACCGTCAACAATTTTGACCGCACCAATTTCCGTCAAGCGGTCAACACCTGTACGCAGACCGGTTGTTTCTGTGTCAAAGATGATGAATGTGCCGTTTAAAGGCATATTGCTGTTACCCGTAACCGCCTTGACGGAGTCGTCAACGTAGTATGCTTCCATACCGTAGATAACCTTGATGCCGTTTTTCTTGGCGGCGGCTGCAGCTTCGGGGAATGCCTGCACAATGCCGTGGTCTGTAACGGCAACTGCCTTGTGACCCCATTTTGCCGCTCTTTTGATGAGGGCGGAGGCACTTGAAAGACCGTCCATTGCCGACATATTTGTATGCATATGCAACTCAACACGCTTGTTTTCCGCATTATCCTTAACGGGCATTTCTTCAATGAGCATAATGGAATTTGCCTTGATGCAATAATCCTTTATGTAATCGTCATATTCAACGTGACCCCTGACCATAAGGGTGATGCCGTTTGTGATATATTTGACAAGTTGCTCGCAGTTCTGCGCAAGCTCAAACACCTTGACGGTGAATGAATTTGTTTTGTCGGTAATATTGAATTTGATAATTTTGCGCTTGCCGTCCTTGGTGTCACGGATATCAAGGCCGAATGTGTTGCCCCATACGGTAACGTTACCGTCTTCAATGCTGATACCCTTGAGGGGCACGGGCTTGGATTTTATCTGGTTGCCGTAAATCGGCTTTGCGTTTGTGAGCGAAATGGGCAGGTCGTCATATTCTCTCTTTGGCTTTTTGGGCTCTTTGGGCTCAACCTTAACCGTTTCAACTTTAACGTTTTCTGACTGCATTTTGATATACTCGGGCGAATCAATGCTGATATTAGCCTGACCGCTGAAGCTGACCTTGACCTTGGTATCAAAGCATTCAAGAATATATTTTTCAATAAACTCGGGTGCCCCTGCTTCTTTGAGAATATCCGCACCGTCAAAAAGTTCAAAATCAACCGCACCGTCGCTGAATTTAACCTTGGCATTTTCAATAAAGCCGTTGGCCGCGGCGATGTTTTCTTTCAAAAGGCGCAAAAGAAGCGGAGCGCAGGCTTCGCCCAATGCGCTTTGGGGATAAGTGCCCTTAAGAACAACCTTGTTGATTCCGAGAGCATTTTTAAGCTCGTTGCGAGCCATAACGATATATTTATCGTCAACAAAACGGTCAAACTTTGCCGTTATAAAAAGCTGCATTGTGTCTTCGTCAAACGAGATATGCGCAACCTCGCCGCCCGAGAGCATCTCACGCAGCCCTGCATTTATATGTTCACCTATAAAGTGTAAAAGTCCTTTTTCTTGCATTACATTTCTCCGCCGGAAAAAATCAACCGCATATAGCGGTTGACTGTGGTTTATAAACTTTCAATCTCTGCCATCAGCCTGTCAACAGCCTCGTTTTCAGGCACCTTGCAGATAGTTACGCCCTTTTTGAAAATCAGCGCACAGCCGTCACCGCCGGCAATACCGATATCTGCCTCTCTGGCTTCACCGGGGCCGTTTACGGCGCAGCCCATAACGGCAACCTTGATGTGCTTTTTGCAACCTGTGAGCCTTTCCTCAACCTCGTTTGCAAGGGCGATGAGGTCGATTTTTGTTCTGCCGCAGGTGGGGCAGGCAACAATATCGGGACAATCGGTCTTTAAGCCGATAGCCTGAAGAATATCGTTTGCAGCCTTGACCTCTTTAACGGGGTCATCTGTCATTGAAACACGAATAGTGTCACCTATTCCTTTAAGCAGAAGCGAGCCAATTCCGATTGAGGATTTGATGAGAGCCATATTGTGAGTGCCTGCCTCGGTAACGCCCAGATGCAGAGGGTAATCGCATTTCGACGCCATAAGCTCATAAGCCTCAACCATAGTGTTTACGGTTGACGATTTAATTGAAATAACCGTGTTGCCGAAATCACATCTTTCAAGCAGCTCTGCGTGCTTAAGAGCACTCTTGACCAGTGCTTCTGCACAGGGTGAGCCGTATTCGGCAAGAATTTCCTTGTCCAATGAGCCTGCGTTTACACCTATTCTGATAGGCACTCCTCTGTTTGCGCAAGCATCGGCAACCGCCTTAACCCTGTCAATGCTGCCGATGTTGCCGGGATTGATGCGAATTTTGTCAACGCCTGCATCAACGCTTGCAAGCGCAAGTCTGTAATCAAAATGGATATCCGCAACAACGGGCACTGTGAGGTTTTCCTTAAGCTTTTCGATGAGCTTTATTGCCGCCATATCGGGCACTGCGGCACGGATAATTTCACAGCCCGCCTTTTGGAGCGCAAGTGCCTGGGCAACACTGCCCTCGATGTCACTTGCAGGCTTATTAAGCATTGACTGCACTGCAATTTTTTCGCCGCCGCCAATGTAAATATCGCCGATTTTAACTTTTTTGCTGTTACGGATTGCCACGCAAATCACTATCCTTTGATAAGTTTAACTATATCGTTGAATGAGATAACCACCATAAGCAGAAGCAGAAGAGCCAGACCGATTGCGTGCACCCAGCCTTCATATTTTCTGGAAACGGGGCGTCTGATTATCATTTCGATAGTCAGGAAGAAGAGTCTGCCGCCGTCAAGAGCAGGCAGAGGAAGAAGATTGAAAATGCCGATATTGATTGCAATAAGCGCAAGCATCAGGAAAAGCTGTGAAAAATCTGTTTGCACAACCGCCGCCTGTGCCGTGTCTGCAATTATTGTGACCGTTCCGATGGGACCGCTTAAATCACGCAAGCCATACTGACCCGTAACAAGGTCAAAAAGGCTCATCCACACTATTCTTGCAATCGAAACCGACTCAGGAATTGCCCGTGTGACAACGTTAAAAACGTTTTTCTCTACGCCGAGAATTGAAAAATCAAAATAAAGCGAGCCGTCTTCACGCTTTGCAAACTCAACACCGTTTACGTTTACCTTTTCGCCTTTTCTTTCAACAACAAAATCATAAACACCGTCTTTGTCGCTTGCCATAAGATAGCTGAAATCCATTTCGCCGAAAACGGTCTTGCCGTTGATTTTTTTGATTTTATCGCCTGCCTGCAAGCCTTGGTTGCAGGTTACGGAATCCTTATAAAAGCTGTGAATCTGCGTTGTGCCTATCAGATCATTGCGTACACCGAGCATAAGCATAACAAGAATAACACCCATTATGAGGTTTATAATGCCGCCTGCGGCAATGATTATAAAACGCTTCCACGCCTTTGCGTTGCAAAATGCGCGCTCGTTTTCGCTTTCCTCATCCTCACCCTCCATGCTGACGTAGCCGCCAATCGGGAAAAGACGAAGAGCATACTGTGTTTCGCCGAATCTCTTTTTGAAGATTGCAGGACCCATACCGATTGCGAATTCATTGACCTGCACTTTAAAAAGCTTGGCAAAAAGGAAGTGACCGAGCTCGTGAAAAGCTATTATCAGCCCAAAGAAAAGAATGGCAACAAGGATGGGCCACACCTTGCCCCAGACCGCCGCTGCGGTAACAAGTGGAATAGCATTCATATGAATAACCTTTCTGTACTGTTGCGGATAAGCCTGTCGGTTTCAAAAACATCGTCAAGGCTGTAATTATCGTTGCACGGCGCATTTTCAAGGGCATCTGCCACTGCGTCGGCAATATCAAGGAAGCGGATTTTACCCTGACGGAAAAGCTCGTTTGCCTTTTCGTTTGCCGCATTGACTGCCGCAGGATACACGCCGCCTTTTTCGATTGCACGTCTGCAAAGATTGATGCAAGCAAAGGTTTCGTAATCGGGTTTTTCAAAAGTGAGAGTTGCAAATTCCGTTAAATCAAGCTGTCTGACAGGACTTTCAAACCTGTCGGGATAAGTGAGAGCATACTGAATGGGAATACGCATATCAGGTACGCCGAGCTGTGCGATAACGGAATTATCAATATACTCAACAAGTGAATGAACAACGCTCTGACGGTGAACGACAATGTCAATATCTTTTGCCGCCATATCAAAAAGCCAAGCCGCTTCGATAAGCTCAAGACCCTTGTTCATCATTGTAGCAGAGTCGATGGTTATTTTTGCACCCATGCTCCAGTTGGGGTGATTGAGAGCCTGCTCAAGAGTTACGCCCTCAAGGTCTTTTTTTGTTTTGCCGAAAAACGGTCCGCCCGAAGCGGTTAAAATCAGGCGCTTAATCTGATTTTTGCCCGTGCAGCCCTGAAGCGACTGAAAAATTGCGGAATGCTCACTGTCAACGGGATAAATTTTTACACCCTTCTCTTTTGCAAGACCCATAACAAATTTGCCGCCGGCTACAAGGGTTTCCTTGTTTGCAAGTGCAATATCGCTGCCTGCTTCGATTGCCGCAACAGTGGGAGCAAGACCCGCTATACCGACAATGCTGTTGAGAACGCTTTCTGCACCGCAAGCGGCACATTCTTTAACACCGTCTGCACCCGAAAGAATCTTTGTGGGGGTGTCTGCAACTCTGATTTTCAAATCAGCCGCCGCCTTTTCATCGGCAAGAGCCGCAACGGCAGGTGAAAATTCTCTTATCTGGTTTTCAATTATATCAACACGGCTGCCTGCTGTAAGAGCTTCAATTTTTAAATTGTGAAGCCTTGCAACCTCAAGCGCCTGAACACCTATTGAACCCGTTGAGCCTAAAACGGCAAGTGATTTTATCATTATATTCACCCTTTTGATAAGTTATCAGCCGACAAAAGCAAGAATTATTGACATCATAAGATAAGTTGCCGGCATTGCAAAAAGGAAGCTGTCAATTCTGTCAAGCACACCGCCGTGACCGGGGAAGAGATTGCCGAAATCCTTTTCGTTGAAATTACGTTTGATAACTGATGCCGAAAGATCACCGAACATACCGATAATACTGATAGCGGCAGATGCGGGAATGACCATCCAGAGCTTGATTGTGTCACTATTGGGGAAGCACGTGAATTTGCAGATAATAAACGTGATGATGCAGATGATAATAACACCTGTTACACCGCCGATTGCACCTTCAACCGACTTTTTGGGGCTGATTCTGGGTGCAAGTTTGCGTTTGCCAAGCTTACTGCCCACAAAATATGCGCAGGTGTCCGAAATCCACGCCGCATACATTGCACAAAGAAGAATGAACACTATGTGCGAACGTTGAAAAAGCTCAGGATAAGCCGAGCAAAGCTCGTCAAGCTTATAAATCGTCATAATCGACCACGGAATTGCAATTGAGCCGAAAAGCGCAAGCGTAACGTGCTCAAAACGTGTTTTGTCATACCATTTGAGCATTATCAGCAGCATCACAATAACGAGTATTGCCAGCAGATTTCCTGTTGAAAGAGGAATATACTGCCCCAAATCAAATGCGATGTGAAACGGCACGTATGCCGAAACTGCGCACGAAAGACCCGTGAGCACTTTGTTTTTGCACTTTGAAACGCGCATAATTTCGTATGCCGCTATTGCAGAAAAAACTGCCGCAATAAAGCTCAGATATTTAATGTAACCCAGACCTATCATAACAAGCAGAGAGATGGCAAACAGAGCCGCCAAAACGCCTGTTATTATTCTTTTTTTCATATAAATTCACACTCTTGTTCTGTTTGATTTGCAAAATCACACACCGCCGAAGCGTCTGTTACGTTTGCAGTAATCTATAATTGCCTTATCCAGGTCATCCTCTGTGAAATCAGGCCA
>JAZNBM010000013.1:0-5844 GCA_045587045.1 Acutalibacteraceae bacterium
GGCGGTGACGGTTGGGCATATGACATCGGCTTCGGCGGTGGTGACCACGTTCTTGTAGCAGGCGAAGGCGTAAACATCATGGTATTCGATACCGAAGTTTACTCCAACACAGGCGGTCAGGCTTCCAAGGCTTCCAACATCGGTCAGGTTGCACAGTTCGCAGCAGCAGGTAAGGGCATCGCTAAGAAGTCACTTGCTGAAATCGCTATGAGCTACGGCTACGTTTACGTTGCACAGATCGCTATGGGCGCAGATGCTAACCAGACAATCAAGGCTATTGCTGAAGCTGAAGCTTACAACGGTCCCTCAATCATCATTGCATACGCTCCTTGCGAAATGCACTCAATCAAGGGCGGCATGGTAAACTGCCAGGCTGAAATGAAGAAGGCTGTTGACTGCGGTTACTGGAACATGTTCCGTTACAACCCCGCACTCAAGGCAGAAGGCAAGAACCCCTTCACCATCGACAGCAAGCCCGCAACAGGCAGCTACAGAGAATTCCTTCTCAACGAAGCCCGTTACTCATCACTCACACGTTCCTTCCCCGAAAGAGCAGAAGAACTCTTCACTCTTGCAGAGAAGACATCCGTCGAGAGATATGAACACCTTCTTCGTCTTAAGGACCTCTATGCTCCCAAAGCTGACTAATTAAAAAATCGGCTGATAAATAAAAAATTTCGCCCTCACCGCAAGGTGGGGGCGATTTTTTAGTGTATAGCGAAAAGTGAATAATGAATAGTTTAGGGCGGACTCCGTCCGCACCTGATTATAAAAATATCCCCAAGTGAATCTTTCACGGCTCACTTGGGGTTTGTTTTACTTCTTCTTGGCTATTTTCGGCACAACCACACAGGCAATCACAACAAGGACCGCAACAACAGCCGCAACAATTATCCAGGTATTGTTTGCGCTGCCTGTTTCAACCGCCGCTGCAGCAACAGAAGGCTCTGCCGCGAAGGCATAAAGCGCAACCGTTACAACACTGAGAACCATTATTGCACAAAGCACAATTGCGGTTATTCTTACGAAAAGATTTCTTTTATTCATAAATTTCACCTTAACCTATTTTGAGCAACGATTTCATTGCGTTGCCGATTTTCTTTGCAACTGCCTCGGATTCCGCCTTACTCTTACCGCAGCCTGTTATATAAATCTTGATTTTCGGCTCCGTACCCGAGGGTCTGACAATTGCAAAATTGCCGTCGGGTAAAGCATAAGCAAGAATATTTGATTGTGGCAGATTGATGGCTTCAACAGCACCGCTCACCGTATCGGTGATTGTGCTTGACTGATAGTCATACACCTTAAGCACCTGCATTCCTGCAAGTTCTGCGGGCGGATTGCTTCTGGTGTCGCTCATAATCTTCTTCATTTTCACCATTCCGCTTGCACCCTCAAACGGAAGGTTATAGAGGTCATCGGTATAGTAGCCGAATTCCTTATGAATTTCGTCAAGAGCATCGGCAAGTGACATACCTTTTTCTTTATAGTGCGCCGCCATTTCGCAAATCATCAGCGATGCCGCAACACCGTCTTTATCCCTTGCATGGGTGCCGATAAGATAACCGTAGCTTTCTTCAAAGCCCATAATAAAGCGGTGATCATCGCCTGTATTTTCAAGGTTTGCAATAAACTCGCCGACATATTTGAAGCCTGTCAGTACGTCAACAACCGTACAGCCGTATTTTGCGGCAACTCTGGTAATAAGCGGAGTTGAAACAAACGATTTGGTCATCAGCGAATTTTCAGGCAGAGTTCCTTTTTCTTTTCTTGCAGAAAGCATATAGTCTGCAAGAAGCACGCCAACGTCATTGCCTGTGAGCAGAATATATTCGTCGCCATCAAGCACGGCAATACCAACGCGGTCACAGTCGGGATCAGTGGCAAGCAGAAGGTCTGCCTTTTCTTCTTTTGTCATTTCAAGCGCACACTCAAAAACCTGCTTGATTTCGGGGTTGGGATAGGGGCAGGTCGGGAAAGTGCCGTCAGGCATTTCCTGCTCTTTAACAACCGCCACGTTTTTAAATCCTGCCCTGTCAAGCACTGTCCTGACAGGAATATTGCCTGTGCCGTTGAGAGGAGTGTAAATTATTTTTATGTCGCTGTTTCTGCAAATATCGGAATTAATCGGTCTTTGCATAACCAGAGCATAAAACTCCTCGACAAGCTCTTCGCTCACGTATTCAATCAGACCGTTTTCAAGAGCTTCATCAAACGGCATATGCTTAACGCCGTCAAACATATCAACCTTCTGAATGAACGAATAGGTTTCACGCGCCGCCTCGTCCGTCATCTGGTAGCCCTTGGGGTCGTAGCATTTATAACCGTTATATTTTGAGGGATTGTGGCTTGCCGTGATAACTATACCGCTGTCACATTTAAGGCGCATAACGGCAAACGAAACAACGGGTGTGGGTATAAGACGGGGAAAAATATAGGTCTTGATTCCGTTTGCGGCAAGCACGCCTGCACATTCAGCAGCAAAAACGTCGGACTTAATGCGTGAATCGTAGCCGATAACAACACTTGCGCCCTCACCCTTGCTGTTGAGATAATCAGCAAGACCCTGGGTAGCCTGGCAAACGGTATATGTGTTCATTCTGTTTGTGCCTGCGCCCAGAACACCGCGCAGACCTGCCGTGCCGAACTCAAGATTTTTATAAAATCTGTCAAGGATTTCATCGTCATTGTCTTTAACAGAAACCAGCTCATTCTGAATTTCAGGGTTATTCTTTGTTTTCTCAACCCAGATGTCATAAAGCAATTTAACGTCGTTCATCATCAACAGCTCCTTATTTTATTTCGGAATTATACCTATTATATATTACCCTCTTTTTTGCACATTGTCAATCAAAAAGAAAACCCGCCCCGCTGCTTTCGCAACGGGGCGGAAATTGTAATTTGGTTTTACCCGTCAATTATCAGTCTGTACCCTTAATAAGAGTGCCGATAGCTGTGAAGAGAGCCTTGAACAGACCTGCGATAGCTTCGGGTGTGAACATTGCCTTGGGAAGGAAGAAGGGATCGATTCTGAGTGAAACGTTCTTCCACATTTCAGCATTGAAGAACTGCTTGATGTTGAAGTTCTCAAGTGAAGGCTTGAGGAAGAGGATAATCATAGCTTCGTCTGTGTTGAGAGGAGCGTTATCCTTGGTTGTAATTCTGTTGTATCTCCAGTAGTGCCACTTGAAGTTCTTATCAAGAGCCTTGGTAAGCTCGCCGCTTACGTTGTAAACTCTGAAGAGGAATTCGCTGTGGTGCTTCCACTGTGCCTGGTAGATAACGTGAGTTGTAACAAGGTTTGTGCCCTCATCGTTAACGCCTTCATGCCATGTTGAGCGATCCTTAACGGTTGCGCTGTCTTCAACGTGGTAAACCTTCCAGTCAACGATTTCGTAGAATTCTGAGGGTTTATCATTCTTGGTGATACCATAGTTGAATGCGTTGTTCTTAACGCCCCATTCTGTTTCGGAACGGTCAACTGTTACGTCTTCACCGTAGATGGGTTTAATAACGTCAAATACGACAACGCTGTTTTCTTTACCATTGTTAAGGTCAATGTAAAGGTTGAATGTAAGAGCTGTGTAAACAGCATAGTAGCTTGTGCCGCCAACCTTCATTCCGCCCAATTCAGAAGAACCTTCAGCGTTATTCCACATATTTGCTGAACGCTTAATGCCTTCGGGAGCAGAACCGTCAAGAAGTGCGATATCAGCGTCGCTCATAAGCTTAATGATATCGTCTCTGCTTGTGCCAACGGGAGCTGTGATAACAACGGGATTTTCCATGTCGTAAACAGGATTATCGATTGTGCTGCCTGCTGCCCAGTAATAGAACTTAGCATCATAGCTCTGAGCTTCCCAAACGGAGTTGATGAGGATAGCTGTTGTGCCTTCTGATGTGGTGAAAGCCTTTGCTGCAAGTTCGGGTGTAAGCTCGAAGTTTTCGATATCGATTTCTTCGTTTGAACCGCTGACTACCCACTTGATAAGCTTGTGGCCTTCCTTACCGTGAACGGGGTTAACCTGATCTTCGTTAACAACGCCGATTGCGGGAAGAGTTGTTTCCTTACCCTTGTTTGCGCCGTTTGCGAAGAAGAACTTATCGTTTTCAACATCAAGAACGTCACCGATGTTCTTAACGCCAACGGGAGCGATGGTCTGACCGTCGCTTGTACCGATTGCGAAACGTACTTCGTATTCCTGAAGCTTGAACTGAGCCTTAACAACCTGCTTTGCGGGCTTGGAGGGGCTGAGTTCGAATACGTAGTTTGCACCTGTTGAATAGTAATCAGCCTGTGCACCGTCTTCTGTTACAAACTTGTCAAATACATAACCTGCTGCAGGCTTGAGAGCTGCTGCGGAGTAAGTGATCTTACCTTCAAATGCAGCAAGAGCAAGCTGCTTGGTTTCGGTTGTGTATTCGTCTGTGTATTCGCCTGCGATTTCATCGTATACGGGAATCTGGAATTCGATTTCGTAAACGGGGAATGCATGGATATAGATTGTCTTTGCGCCTTCAAATGCAACGGAACCTGTAATGATTTCGCTCTGAACATAGTTTTCACTATATGTCATTGAGGTGTACTTGTCGCCTCTTGCGAATGTTACTTCGCCGTCCCAACCAAGGTCTTCAGCTACGTCAATCTTTGACTTAACTGCCTTAAGCTGGTTTTCAGTGTAAGGAGCTGTTGCTGTGCCGACTGTGCCCTTACCGTCGCCGTAAACTACGAATACGGGAGCCCATTCACCTGTCTGGAAATTCTTTGCCATGAAGGTGATGGAGTCGGGAAGCTGAGTCCACTGTGCATAGTAAGCAGAATCTTCAAGCTTCTTATAAACGCCGAGTGAAAGTGCTGTGCTTACAAGTTCGTCTGTGTTTACATCATACCAACCTGCAAATGCGTAGCCTTCCTTGGAAACTGCGCCGCTCTGGAGAGGAGCATTGTACTTAACCTCAACAACTTTGAATGCTTCTGCATCGCCCTTGTTGAGATAGAATGTTGCCTTGAATGTCTTTGCTTCCCACTTAACCTTAGCTGTTGCACCCTTGATGCTGTCAACTGTTACGGTTGCGGGTTCCCAAACAGGATTGTAGCCTTCCTTTTCGGGAGCATACTGTGTGAGGTCAACCTCTTCACCGTAGCCGGCCTTAACAACGAGAGTTGTCTCGCCGTCAATTGTGCCGCCGTCAAGGTTGATTGTTACGTCAAATTCATCTGTTGAAAGAACTCTCTGATATGTAGCGTTCTTTGTTGCTGTAACAGTCTGACCGGAAACAACTGTGTCAACGATCTTACCTGTTGCAACGTTTGCCCAACCGAGTTCATTTGCAGCTGCAGCAGGAACGTTAACTTCTGTGTTTTCCTTATAATCTGCAGATGAAATTGTTGTGCCGTCATTCTCAAGGAATGTTACGTTATACTTCTTTGCACCTGTTGATTCGGGTTCACCGATTGTGAAGGTATGTGAACAGTCATCAGTGATGAAGTCATTGATATCATAGAAGTTCTGAACGTTCATTCTCTTTGCCTGTGCAAATGCGCCATCGTCAACACGGACATTAATGTTAGCCTGTCTCTTGGACTGCTTGTCACCTGCACCGTCCTGGTTATCCCAGATGGAGAAGCAGCGCTTGTCAAGCTTAACGAAGCCTGTTGTGCCGTCTGCAAGCTCTGTTTTGCCGTCGGGCATAAACTCTCTTACCTTGATATCGAATGTGAAGAAGTGATCGTCAACGTCGAAACGGTAAGCGCTTGTGCTTGTTGCGTCACGGCCATAGAGGAAATACCAGAAATCCCATGTGTCAGACTCTGCAAGGGGAACGTCGTGGAAGTTAAGGTTA
>JAZNBM010000014.1:0-6606 GCA_045587045.1 Acutalibacteraceae bacterium
ACTCTTGAGCTTCTTCTTTCAACCCACAGAAAGGAATGCCTTTCCTGTATCCGCAGCGGTGACTGCGAGCTCCAGAAGCTTTGCAAGGACTACGGCGTTACAGACGAAAACGCATACGAAGGTACATTCCCCGAATTCCAGTTTGACGATTCCGCTCCTCACATGATCAGAGACAACAGCAAGTGCGTTCTCTGCCGTCGCTGCGTTGCCGCTTGTGACGCACAGGCTATCAGCGTTATCGGCGCAAATGCAAGAGGTTTTGACACTCACATCGGCTCACCCTTCGAGCTTCCCCTCTATGATTACAGCTGCGTATCCTGCGGTCAGTGCATCGTTCACTGCCCCGTTGGCGCTCTTTATGAAAAAGACGATACCGCAAAGGTATTCGAAGAAATCAACAACCCCGACAAGTTCGTTGTTGTTAATACTGCACCCTCAATCCGTGTTACTCTCGGTGAAGCTTTCGGCAACGAAATCGGCACAAACGTAACAGGCAAGATGGTTGCAGCACTCCGTCGCCTTGGCTTCAGCAAGGTATTTGATACTGATTTCTCCGCTGACCTTACAATTCTTGAAGAAGCAAACGAACTTCTTGACAGAATCAACAACGGCGGCATACTTCCCCTCATCACATCCTGCTCACCCGGTTGGGTTAAGTATTGCGAGCATTACTATCCCGATCAGCTTGCTCACCTTTCAAGCTGCAAGTCACCCCAGCAGATGTTCGGCGCAGTTATCAAGACATGGTATGCAAAGAAAATGAACATCGATCCCAAGGATATCGTTGTTGTTTCAATTATGCCCTGCACAGCCAAAAAGTTTGAAGCAGGCAGAGCAGATCAGTCTGCAAGCGGTTACGCTGACGTTGACTACGCTCTCACAACCCGTGAGCTTGCAAGAATGATTGAAACCGCAGGTCTCAACTTCAACGCACTTCCCGACGAAGAATTTGACAATCCTCTCGGCGAAGGCACAGGCGCAGGCGTCATCTTCGGCGCAACAGGCGGCGTTATGGAAGCAGCTCTCAGAACAGCTGTTGAAACTCTCACAGGTGAAGAACTCAAGAACCTTGACTTCACAGAGGTCAGAGGTACAGAGGGTCTCAAGGAAGCAACCTACACAGTTGCAGGTCTTGACGTTAAGGTTTGCGCAGCAAGCGGTCTTGCAAATGCAAAGAAGGTTATGGACGACATCAAAGCAGGCAAATCAGAATATCACTTTGTTGAAATTATGGCTTGCCCCGGCGGTTGCGTAAACGGCGGCGGTCAGCCCACACAGCCCGCAAGCGTTCACAACTTTGTTGACCTTAAGGCTATCAGAGGACAGGCTCTCTATGAGGCAGACAAGAATCTTCCCGTCAGAAAGTCGCACGAAAGCGAAGCAGTTAAGGCTGTTTATGCTGAATACTTTGAGAAGCCCGGCAGCCACATCGCACATGAAGTTCTTCACACCAAGTACGTTGGCAGAGGTCTTTACAACGAGAAATAATCTCATATAAAAGTTATCCCCCGAAGTTTATCCGCTTCGGGGGAATTTTTATATGCAAACAGTCGCAAAAGCAAAAAAGCGGACTGCCGAAGCAATCCGCTTAATTATTTAAATTAGATTAGAAATCAACTCTGAGGTCATAGTAGCAGCACTTGAAGAGCTTTTCCATCTCTTCAACGGAAGGCTGACGGGGGTTGGAGCCTGTGCAAGCATCGCCAACTGCGTTCTTTGCGATTTCGGGAAGTCTCTCAAGGAATACTTCTTCGGGAACAAAGCCCTGATCTGCAAAGTAGCTGTCTGCACCGTAGTTCTTGATGCACTGGGGAATGTTGAGCTTATCGTTCATACCTCTGAGATACTGGATGAGGTTTTCAACCTTATCAGCAACAGTTTCGCCGCCGAGACCGATGAAATCAGCAATCTTTGCATATCTCTTTGCAGCGGATTCAACCTTTGCGTTGAATTCGATAACCTTGGGCAGGTACATTGCGTTTGCAGCACCGTGGATGATGTGTGCACCGAAATCGTCAAATGCAGCACCGGTCTTGTGAGCCATTGAGTGAACGATGCCGAGAAGTGCGTTTGAGAAAGCCATGCCTGCAAGACACTGTGCGTTGTGCATTCTTTCTCTTGCACCGTTATCGCCATTATACGAATCAACAAGGTGTTCGTCAATCATTGAAATTGCGTGAAGAGCAAGGGGATCTGTGTAGTCGCAGTTGCAGGTTGAAACGTAAGCTTCAACAGCGTGTGTCATTGCGTCCATACCTGTGTGAGCAGCAAGCTTCTTGGCCATTGTTTCTGCAAGCTCGGAGTCAACGATAGCGATGTCGGGTGTGATTTCGAAATCAGCAAGAGGATACTTGATGCCCTTTTCGTAGTCTGTAATTACGGAGAAAGCAGTAACTTCTGTTGCTGTGCCTGATGTTGAGGGAATAGCAACAAAGCGAGCCTTCTGACGGAGTTCGGGAATACCGAAAACCTTGCACATTTCTTCAAATGTGATTTCGGGATATTCATACTTAATCCACATTGCCTTTGCAGCATCGATGGGTGAACCGCCGCCCATAGCAACAATCCAATCGGGCTCAAATTCCTGCATAACAGCAGCACCCTTCATTACTGTATCAACTGAGGGATCGGGCTCGATGCCTTCAAAAAGCTTAACTTCCATGCCTGCTTCTTCAAGATAAGCAACAACCTTATCAAGGAAGCCGAACTTTTTCATTGAGCCGCCGCCAACGCAAACAATAGCCTTTTTGCCCTTGAGTGTCTTAAGAATTTCAACTGAACCTTTGCCGTGATAGAGATCTCTGGGTAATGTGAATCTTGCCATTTTGATTTCCTCCTGTTTATTTGCTCTGCCGCTCTTATGCCGCAAAGCCCAAATTTTCTACGATATAATTATAACAGAAAAAATGAAATAATGTAAAATATAAAAAAAGCATAGAGCTATAATTTTTCAGATATAGCCGCTATGCTTTTGGGTGTTTTATTCAGTTTTCAAGAACATTCTTGCGTGCCTTGCAAAGCTCATCAACAAAAAGCTTATCAAGGTCTGAAAGCTTATAGCCGTTTCTGTAAACGAGAACATCTTTATAGATTTTTCCGTTGCCCTCACATTTGAGCTGAACAAGGTTATATTTTTCAAGCAGTTCTTCAGGAATGGGCGAAACCCACATAAAGGTTGTGGGCACTTTTTCAAGCAAATCGAACTGACTGCCGCGCTCAAAAACAAAAATATGCTTATCAACAGATTCCGAAAGCTCGGCTCGTTTAACGTCAATCATCGGTAAAGAGGGCACGTAGGGGTCGGCGTGCGAAATTTCAATAAAGCCCGACAAATCCGAAGGTTCAACCTTTTCGCACAGTGCAAGCGGACTGTTTTTGGAAACAAGCAGCACGTAAGAAAACTCGGTAATAATTTCGTGCGTGAGCTTTTTTTCTTTGAACATCGAAACAAAATATTTTTCAAACGCCGCCTGATAACGGATTATGCCGAGGTTATAATCCTCTTTGGTAATGTTGTTGATTGTGCGCATTGAGTTTGTTTCTTTATAAAAAATATCGGCAGGTTGGGTTGTGCTGATATTTTTCGAAAACTCCGTGAATGCCTTGGCAATATAGCTTGCTCTGGGCACACTTACGGAAAAACGCTGCTTGGGCTGTTTGCCGTTCTGATAAATCGCCTCAACCTCTTCAACCTGCGAGATGATTCGCTTTGCGTATCGCAAAAACTCCTCACCCTCGGGTGTTACGGTTATGCCCTTGCTTGTGCGCTTAAAAATGGTTATGCCAAGTGTTTCTTCAAGTTCTTTAACGGCTCTGCTCAGATTCGGCTGAGCCATATAAAGATTTTCCGCCGCCTTGCTGATTGACTGCGTTTTTGCAATTTCAACCGCATATTTCAGATGAACAATGTTCATAAAATCCCGCCTTAATTCTGAAAATCAAATGTTGGAATACTGATTGTTTTTGATAATCTGATATGCCTTTTTAAGCTCTTCGATACCATCGTCAAGTGAATAGAGAGGTCTCCAGCCAAGCGATTCAAACTTTTCGTTTGAAACAATATAATTGCGCTTGTCAGGGTCTTCTCCGACGGGTGCTTCGATATAAACAAATTTGGGCAGATGAAGCTTTATCTTTTCGCAAAGCTCAATTTTGGAGAGGTTTGAATCCGAAAGGCCGCAGTTGTGGGTGCCGCCTTCCATTTTTTCAAAGTTTTCAATCGCAAACCAGAATGCATTTGCGGCATCTCTGACGTGCAGATAATTGCGTTTGAAACTGCCTTCAAAAATTACAATCGTTCTGTCAAAAACTGCTCTGTAAACAAAATCGTTGACCAGCAAATCAGTTCTCATTCTGGGCGAAGCGCCAAAAAGAGTTGCAAAGCGGAAAGCTGTTGTGCCGCTTTCGCTGAGCACCGCCGCCTCTGCCTCAACCTTACTCTTGCCGTAGATCGAGATGGGTTTTATTGGTGAATTCTCCGTGCAGTAGCTTTCACCCTCGCCAAGACCGTAGCCGCTGTTTGTGCAGGGGAAAATGATGCGCTGACCGTTTTCACGCAGACGCAGAATCATTTTGATTGCATCAAGGTTAATTGAATAAGCTGAGCAAGCCTCTTTGTCACAAATCGGGAAACCTGCAAGAGCGGCAAGCGGAATAATATAATCCTTGCCCTTCATTGCCGCTTTAACGGCAACCTCGTTTCGGGCGTCTGCATTGATAATTTCAAAATTCGGGTTTGCACAGCATTCGAGAAGCGAGCTCTGGTTAAACATAAAGTTATCCAGCACCGTCACACGGCAACCCTTTGAAAGAAGCAGAGGCACAAGCACCGAGCCAATATATCCTGCGCCGCCTGTTACAAGAATATTAAGCATATTCTCACTCCTTTGTCCAACTTTGACACAGTAATAAATAATACTATATATAATTATAATATCACTTTGGTTGCCGTTAGTCAATGACGGCACAGATTTTTCTTTCTCTTGCCTTTGTTGACTTTGATACATACAAATGTTATAATTAAATGATTATATCGAAAGGAGCAGCGGCGATGAAAAACATATATTTTGTTCAGGCAAATAACGTTTACGGCAACGAGCGCAGGTCTGTCTATATCCCCTATGCCTCCGGTTGCATTGCCGCCTATGCTTTTGACGATAAAAAAATTAAAGAATCCTGCAGTCTCGGCGGCTTTATCTATACGCACGAGCCGATTGCACAAGCGGTCAATTCGCTTTGTGACCCGTTTATTGTCGCCTTTTCGTGCTCGGTATGGAATTATGAATATAACAAAGCCTTTGCAAAAACCGTTAAAGAAAAATATCCGGACTGCACAATAGTCTTCGGCGGCCACAACGTTTTGCGAGATTTTGAAACATTTAAGGAATGTGCGGCGGTTGATTATCTTATCTACCGTGAGGGCGAAGAAGCTTTCAGGGAGCTCGTGCTCTGCCTGCTTGAAGGCAAAACGCCTGAAACCGTTGCAAACATAGCTTACAAAAAAGACGGCGGATATATCAAAACCGCCGAAAAAAGCTTCTGCCTGAGTGAATACCCCTCGCCCTACCTTACGGGAATTTTTGACTCAATTGCCGACGGCAAAACAAATTTTTCCGCTATTCTTGAAACAAACAGAGGTTGCCCCTTTAAATGTTCTTTCTGTGACTGGGGCACGCTTGGCAGCCGCGTGAGACTTTTTCCGATGGAAAGAATCAAGGCAGAAATCGACTGGATTGCCGCCCACTCTTTCGAATACGTTTACTGTGCCGACGGCAACTTCGGTCTGTTTGACCGCGACGAAGAAATCGCCGAATATATCATAGAAACAAAGAAGAAAACGGGATACCCTCAAAACTTCAGGGTATGCTTCACCAAAAACAGAACAGATTTTGTCAAAAAAATCTGCACACGTTTCAATAAATACAATCTTGATAAAGCGCAGACACTCTCGTTCCAGAGCCTTTCCCCCACCGTGCTTGAAAATATCGGCAGACAGAATATTTCGCTGGAGCATTTCCGCGAGCTGATGAATGAATACAGCAAGTGCGGCATCTCAACCTCATCGGAACTGATTCTCGGCCTTGCGGGTGAAACAAAAGAAAGCTTCACTAAAGGCATCTGTGATTTGCTTGAATACGGTCAGCACAAGGCAATTCAGGTTTACACCTGTGATTTGCTCCCCAATTCCGAAATGGGCGAGCCTGAATATATCAAAAAACATGGCATTGAAACCGTTAAAGCGCCGTTTATGCAGGCGCATTGCAGTGCGCTCGAAAAACACGAGGTGCAGGAATACAACACTGCAGTTATTAAAACAAATACCCTGAGCACCGCCGATTGGATTAAAAGTGTTGCCTTTGCCTGCCTTGTTCAGGCATTCCACAACATCGGTTTTTTCAGGACGGTTTCGCTCTATCTGCGCAACGAGCTTAATATAAGCTATTACGATATCTATTCGTTCATCGCCGATTTCTCGGCGCAAAATAAAAACTCCGCCTGCGGCAGTGTTTGGTCGCTTATCAGCGGCTTTGCTCACGGTATGTCACAGGGCAAAAACGGATGGGCTGTTGCCTGCGAAGGTCTTGGCGATATCTGCTGGCAGTTCGA
>JAZNBM010000015.1:0-13438 GCA_045587045.1 Acutalibacteraceae bacterium
GATGCAAAAGAAGAAATCTCTGCAACTCAGGAGGATACCTGATGAACAAATGGATTTTTTATACATCCAAAGAAATAAAACCCGAGGGCTGGTTGCGCCGTCAGCTTGAAATACAGGCAAACGGTTTAAGTGGTAATCTGCATAAAATCTGGCCGGATATACGCGACAGTGCGTGGGTCGGCGGCAACCGCGAAGGCTGGGAAAGAGTGCCATATTGGCTTGACGGCTTCATTCCCCTCGCCTATCTGCTGGAAAACGAAGAACTGATATCCGTTGCAAAGAAATATATCGATTCCGTTCTCTCAATGCAACAGAGCGACGGATGGATTTGTCCCTGTAAAAAAGAAGAACGTGCAAAATATGATGCCTGGGCACTTCAGCTTATCGGCAAAACGCTTAAAGTTTATTACGACTGCTCGGGTGACGAAAGAATCCCCGAAGCAATTTACAAAGCATTCAGAAATTATTATCAAATGCTTAAAAGCGGCGAAACCACTCTTTTTAAGTGGGCAAAATACAGATGGTTTGAATCATTTATCACTCTCAACTTTTTATATGATAAGTACAACGAGGAATGGATAAAAGACCTTGCAAAAATCATCAAAGAACAAGGCTTTGACTATAACTCTGCAGTTGATTCGTGGAAAAAGCCAAGCCATATGTGGCTGAGAAAAACCCACATTGTAAATATCGCCATGATGCTCAAGAGCGAAGCTGTTTCTCATTCCTTACTTGGTGAAAACTATACCGACAACGCGGAAAAACTTCGCCAGATTCTTGACAGATATAACGGCACTGCTTTTGGAGGATTTACGGGCGACGAGGTGCTTTCAGGTCTTGACCCCACAAGAGGTACTGAATGCTGTGCCGTTGTTGAGCAAATGTATTCATATGAAGAACTGTTTGCACACACGGGCGATAACAAATGGGCTGAACGCCTTGAAGTTCTTGCTTTCAACGCCCTGCCTGCCACGCTGAGCGAAGATATGTGGACACATCAATACGTTCAGCAGGTTAATCAAATTGCGTGCCAAAAAACAATGATTATGGCTCCGTTCAGCACAAACGGTCCCTATGCGCACACTTTCGGTCTTGAGCCGAATTTCGGCTGCTGCACGGCAAATTTCAATCAGGGTTGGCCGAAATTTGCGCTGACTGCGTTTATGCACAGCGGCAACAAAATAATCAACTCTGTTATGCTGCCGTCTTTGTTGACTGCGGATGGCGTTAAAATCAGTCTTGAAACAGACTATCCTTTCAAAAACACGGCACGCTACACAATTGAATCCGAAAAAGACTTCGACTTTGTGATACGCATTCCTTCATTTGCGAAAAAACTTACGGTCAACGGAAAAACAACCGAATGCAAAGATCTTGAATTTGCAATAAAACAAGGTATAACGGAAATTTGTATTGAATTCAACACCGCACCGTTTTTTAAAGAAAGACCCAATAATCTTTATGCGCTGCAGATGGGTTCATTGCTTTTCTCCGTTCCCGTTGCTTATAAAAAGAAAATGCGTGAATACACCAAAAAAGGTGTTGAGCGCAAATTCCCCTATTGCGACTATCAGTTTATTCCGAAAACACAGTGGAATTACGGCTATGCAAACGCAGATTTTGAAGTTTGCTTTAACGGAATCGGCGATATTCCGTTTTCGCAGGATAATCCGCCCGTAACCGTAAAAGCCAATATGCAGCAAATCAACTGGGGACTTAAGTTCCCATACAAGAGCATTTGCAGAAAAACACCAAAATCCAAAGAACCGATTTCGGAAACTCAACAGATTGAGCTTTGCCCTTACGGCTGCACAAGATTGAGAATGACGGAAATTCCCGTTCTCGGAAAATAAAAATCAGGCTTGTTCAGGTTATTTACCTGAGCAAGCCTTTTCTTTTATAAACGTTTTATTCGATTTTGCAAATCTGCATTAATCAATGGTTGTCAACTTTTTTCTTTCAGCAAGGGTTTGATTTTTTTATATATCTCGGCAACTTTTTTATTGTCGTGTATTCCCTGCATCAGATAATTGTGAATGCCCTGTTTACTCTTTCTTTCAGCCAGTGCCTTGCAAATTATTTCAGAATACTTTTCGTTTTCCTTGCCGACAAGACTATTGATTTCCTGAAGAAGTTCGTTTTTGAAATTCTGAATGCCTACACTTATATTTTCAACACGGGAAATTACAATTTTCTTTTTTGACCAGAATTCAACCGTACTGTCAAAGCCTTTGTCCTTGGAAACAATGATGTACTCATCCGCTTCTTCTTTGGCAATCTTATAACCAAGTATAGAAGTCAGCTGAAAATCCAGAGAATTCGGGACGCCTATGGTAACTTTAATATAATCGATTTTGGCTTTGCTTTCTATTAAGCGTTTGTGTAATCCAAAGGTCAGCGTATTTGCTCTTTCGCTGTAAAAAATGCAGACAGAATCTTCTTCAGTTAATTTTGAAACACTTTTCAAACCGTCAACATGAACGTTTTCGTAGTCAACAAAATACATAGCCATATGCTAACCCCCATTATTTAATTATAGTAACGAAACATCTGCAGGATTTGAAAGCAACACCTGACCATAACGAAAATACAGTCGGATTATATCTCTCGTCATCGTAAAGCTCATTATTTTCAAATTAATATTACTACAAAAAATATTAAAATGTCAATAATTGTAATAATTTGATTTGCGTTATTGAGAAAAAGATATAAATTCAATGATTCGTTATAATACGTTAAGAAAATCAAATACACAAAAAACAGGCGGTTCAAACGAACTGCCTGTTTTTTAAAAATTAAAGTATAACCTCTCTGCCTTTTTCTGCAGATTCATATATTGCGCAAAGGATTTTAATCATATCAACACCCTGTGAGGGCTTGAAAACAGGTTCTGCGCCTTCTGTGAGAACGTCAACAAAGTTTCTGATATTTTTCTTGTGTCCGTTTCCATCCATATTGCCTGCAGGAGCAATATCAAGAAGCTGACCGTCTTCTTCTGTGAAGAACTCAACCTCGTTATCTTTCCATTTGAGACCCGCCTTTGTTCCGCGCAGCTCAACAAAACGGTTTTCGGCTTTGATGTTTGATGCCCAGCTGAATTCTATCTGAAGAACGGCACCGTTATCAAAACGAATCATACCCATTGCAAGATCTTCAACGTCAAATGTACCCTCGGATTTTGCATCGCCGAACTTTGAGTTTACAGAATCGCTTGTTTCGTTATCCGCAAACTTGGTGTATGTGTTAGCACTTACCGCAACGGGAGTGGGGTTGCCCATAAGCCACACTGCAAGGTCAATCATATGAACACCGAGGTCAATAAGAGGACCTCCACCCGATTGTGCCTTTGTTGTGAACCAGCCGCCCTTACCGGGTATACCTCTGCGTCTTTGCCAGCCGCAGCGTCCGCAATAGATTTCACCCATTCTGCCTGCTTCAATAAACTTCTTTGCATACTGCGAAGCTGTGGCAAAACGGTTGTTTCTTATAACCATAAGTACCTTGCCTGCCTCGTCGGCGGCATTTTTCATTTTGATAACCTCTGTAACGTCAATAGCATCGGGCTTTTCGCATAAAACATGCTTGCCTGCTTTGAATGCATCAACCGCAATTATGGAATGAAGATAGTTGGGCGTGCAGATATCAACAGCATCGATGCTCTCATCCTTAAGAAGCTCTTTATAGTCTGTATAAACAGCTGCATCAGGATAATATTTATCCCTGAGCGCAATTGCTCTTTCTTCAATGATGTCACAGAAAGCAACAACCTCAACTCTGTCATCTTCATAATAATTTTCAATGTGACTGCCGCGGCAGATACCGCCGTTACCGATAAGCGCAACTCTTAATTTTGCCATATTTTTCTCCTTTGCCGATAAAATCCGGTGAAGGGATCACCTGATTTTATTATATCAGAACGGCAAAAAAAGTAAATACGTGACTAAAAAATAATTAACACCCCCGATTATTGAACAGTACCAAACTATGTGAACGGAATAAAAGTCTCCATAGCAGAAACGTTTAATTAAACAACAAACTGACTTCGTTATAAAACGGGGCGGTTTTTTATATTGTCATTAGTTAACGTATAAAATTATACTGTTTCTAAAAACTTGAAATAAAACGAATTTATGATATAATTATATACACTAAAAATGTATATGTCATTTCGTCGGTATCTTTTAAGCACAAGTGCAACTGCATCAACATCGATTTTTATATCGGATAAAAAACAACAAATAAAAATGACTGCTTTTTCAAACAAATGCAAAACGGAGGTTATCAAGTTAAATGAAAAAAAACTTATCAAAGAATGATATAACCATTCTTTTAACCACAAGTGATAAATATTCAGATGCCTGGTTACCCTTTATGCTTTTCTGGAATATCAATTGTCCAAATTTAAATTTTCCTGTTGTTATAAATTCTGAAACAAAGATTTTTAAAACAAACAATCCAAACATAAGAACATATTTAGGCGGTTCTGATTTACCCTGGTCTAAAAGAATGATAAATTGTTTAAAGACTATTAAGTCAAAGTATGTTCTTCTGTGTCTTGAAGATTATTTTATTCAGAGTGCCATTGATGAAGATGTGTTTAATGCCGCTGTAGATACTATGGAAAGCGATAAGAATGTTGGCGTAATTCAATTTGCAATAGATATTTCTTGTCGATACGATAAATCTGTAATTGTAAACAAGTATTTTTCACCCGTTCCTATCTTAAAAACAGACGGCAAAACTCACAACGGCAGGATATACTGCGTTTTATCACTATACAGAACTGATTACTTAAAAAAATTACTTGTACCAACAGAATCTCCCTGGGAATTTGAAATATACGGAACGTTGCGTTCACAGTATTTCAGAGAAAAAGTATATCGTGAAAGAAACGATCATACAAGGTGCTTTAATTACTTAATCGAACCCAAATACGGATACGGAATCTCACGAGGAAAATGGTTGCCCAAAAATGTGGAACTGTTTAAAAAATTTAATATCGATGTTGATTTTTCAAATCTCGGCATTTTATCTGAGGAAGAGTGGCTTGAGTGGGTTGAAAAATATGAAGGCAAAAAGAGTAAAACGCCAAAAATCAAAAGAGAGCATCGCTCGAAACAACAAATAATTAAGCTGTTATTTAAAAATCCAAAAGAATTTTTTATCATTGTCGGAAATGTTCTCAAAACAAAGAAAAAAGCATTAAAATTCAGATTCCCGTTTATTAGATAATAAAATAACGAAAAGAGACACCCGATTGAGTGTCTCTTTTCGTTTTGCTTACGCAGACAAGTTTTGCTTCGTGCACCTTCGGTTGCTTGGGTGCTCGCGGTCAAAACAGTCCACCGGACTGTTGCTCTGTGCCGCTCGTTTTTCAAATCATGTCAGATAAAAAAACAACAGTCGACCAAAGTCGACTGCTGTTTTCTGGTTGCGGAGACAGGATTTGAACCTGCGACCTCCGGGTTATGAGCCCGACGAGCTACCGAGCTGCTCTACTCCGCGATATATACTGTTTTGCGAGTGCTTTATAATTATACACGTTTTTAAAGAAATGTCAATACCTATTGTAAAATTTTTTCAAAAATGTTATCCACGTTTTTATTATACGTACAATTAAGGCAAATTATTCCTTTAAAACCGGCAGTTTTTTAATAAATATAAGCAATAATCAGCTTATGGTGCTAAAAGTTTGACACCGTTATTCTTTGTATGGTAAAATAAATTATTAGTTAGTATTCCAAATCACTAAAGATAACGGAGAATAACAATGATTAATTACAATGAATTCAGAATATCCTCAGAATCTCCCGCTTCAAAAAAAGCGGCAGAGCTTTTTTCTGAGGAAATCAAAAGCAGAATAAACTCAATCAAAATTGAGTTCTGCTCAAAAGACGATGCAAACTTTGTTTTTGCAGATGATTTGTCTTTATCAAAAGACAGCTATCGCATTAAGTGCACCGATAACTGCACTTGTATCTTTGCAAGCGGCATCAGAGGCTGTATTTTCGGATTCGGTATGTTTCTGCGCAAAATTGAAAGAAACGGCGATGAAATTGTACTGAACGACGATATAAGCGGCAGTTACTCCCCCGACAAATCAATCAGAGGTCATCAGATCGGTTACAGAACAACGCCCAACACCTACGACGCCTGGAGCTATGACGATTACCGCAGATACTACCTTGATATGATGTTCTTCGGCACAAACACCGTTGAGCATATCCCCTATGAACGCGGTGTTTCCAAACGCAACAGGCTTATGAAATATGACGAGGAAGAGTTTATCGTAAACGCTTCGGCTATGGCTGATGAATTTGACCTTGACGTTTCGGTATGGCACCCCAATAACGACGGCGAGAGCATTGAGTTCGCTGTTGAAAGACGCAGAAAGCTCTATGAAAAGATGCCGAGACTCAACGTTGTTTTTCCGCCCGGCGGTGACCCCGGAGAGCTTCAGCCCGAGGAATTTGTTTTAAGGTGCAGAGAAATTGCAAAAGCAGCAAAAGCCTCTCATCCCAACGTGCAGATGTGGCCCTCCGCCCAGCAACCGCACTCAATACCCGATTGGGGCATACGCTTTATCGGTCAGATGGAGCAGCTGCCCGATGAGATTGACGGCGTCATCATAGGCCCCAACAAAGCATTCCCCATTGATGAGCTCCGCCGCAGACTGCCTGCAAAGTATCCGCTCCGTCTTTATCCTGACATCACGCACAACGTAAGGTGTGAATATCCCGTTCACTTTGACCGTGACGATTGGCATTTTGCCCTAACAACCGGTCTGAGCCGTGAATGCACAAACCCCAGACCACGTGAATACAGACTGATTCATCGTATCACAAGACCTTATGTAGTCGGTTCCGTCAGTTATTCGGAAGGTATAACGGATGACGTCAACAAGGCTGTGTGGGCCGATATGGACTTCTTTCCCGACTGTGATTTGAACACCACCCTGCTTGATTACTGCCGCCTGTTTTTCTTTGGTGCAGATGCACAAAAGGCTGCCGACGGAATAATGCTGCTTGAACTCAACTGGCAATGTGACCCTGCGGAGAATCCGTCAATAGACAACACTCTCCGCATTTTCAAAGAGCTCTCCGCTGACTATCCTTTCCTCAATGAAAACTGGCGTTTTCTCCAGCTTCTTATGAGGGCAAAGTGCGATTGGGTGATTCGTCACCGTCGCATATTTGAACTCGGACTTATCCGCAATGCGAGCAGAAAAATCAGAGAAGGCAACCTTGAAGCGGCAAAAGACATACTGCTGACTGATTTTAGCGCTGAATATATTAAAGAAAGAAACGACATTACCGCTCTCGCACAAAAGCTTTTTGAGCTGATCGGTTTACAGTCAGACATTGAAAACTACTGCGCCGACAACTGGGAAAGAGGCGCCATTCTGGAAACAATGGATTTGCCCGTTACCGACAGAAAATGGCTTCTCGGCAGGCTTGAAGCATCTTCTGAATCAGCCGATGCCGTTGCTTATATGCAGAAAATTCTTGACCGAAACAAAGTTGACGGTGATGAATACTATTTTTCTGTTGCACTTAACGGTCTTGAGCAGTGCGGCATAGCACAAAGCGGTGAGGTATATATGAATTTCCAGGGCGACAGACCAAACGTAAACAACGGTCAGATGCCAACCTGTATGTTCAAGGTTTATGACAACCTCACTTTCAGGTGCAAAATAGGCGGTCTGACAGCGGATTGTGACTACACCCTGAAAGTTACTTATGCCGACAAGAAAAGTGATTCAAAGTGCCACAGAATTGCCGTAAACGGCAACACTGTTTATGAAGGTTCACAGTTTGGCGGTGAAAAAGATGAATGCTTTGACAAAGCAATGCTTTGTGACGGTTTTGTCAGTGCAACTTACACAATTCCAAAATCTTTTCTCGTCAACGGCTGTGCCGAGCTTGAAATGAGCGAACCCGAAATGGGCATTATGTTTGCTGAATTCATAATCAAAAAGAAAAAGTAAAAAGATACAGCAAAAAGTCAGGTGCTTGGATTGCACCTGACTTTTTTTATTTCAATTATTTATTGTTTTTCTTTGCCGCTTTTGCAGCTGCTTTTTCTAACTTGAGCTTTTCTCTGTAAGCTTTTTCTTCGGCAGCCTTGCGTGCAGTTTCTTCTGCGGCTTTTGCTAAAGCGGCCTCATTACGAACTTTTGCAACGTCATAAACTGCAGAAATTTCATCAAGCTTCTGATAGTTTTCGCTCTGAGTGAGAATCTTTTTGGCTTCAATATAGGGCTTTGCAGCACGGTTGAAGTTTACAAGTTCATCCTGAAGAGCCTTTGAATTCTTCTTGGCCTCGTTGAATTCCTTCTTGAGTCTTGCTGCCTTTGCCTTTGCGGCATCTACGTTGCCGCTGTGATGTTTCTTCATATCGGCAATTTCATTATTGACACGCTTAAGCTTTGCGCTGAGTTTATCTTCATGATTAAAGCTGGTTTCAAGTAAATTATATGAAGGCTGATAGAACTTTTTGCCTTCGGGATAATACTTTTTAACAGCTTTGATTGCCGAAAGTTTACCCTTTGCCATTTCGATTGCAGCTTTGCGGACTGCTTTTTCGTCGTCTGTTACCTTGGGCATAGCCTTTGCGGCTGCGAGTTCTGCTTTGACTTCTTCAACGTTGAGAGCTGTAATGCCTTTAAGACCTGCGCCATAAATGCTCTTGCTTTCGGCAACTCTGAAAGCAAACTCGGGGCTTGTGAATTTATCAAGCTCTTCACAAACAAACTTTGCAACCTCGATATCCTCATTAAACACCTTATTGGCTTTCAGTTCTTTTTTGCTTAGGCTCTTCTTGTCGACACTCTTTGGTGTTTCAACGGCCATTACACGGGATTCGTTGATAATGTCAATTGCTTCAACGAGTGTTGCATCATCAAGAACGCCGTTACCGTAGTCTTCAAACATACTGCGAACCTTAAGAACCTTGATAACCGATTTCTGCTTCTTCTCGTTGAAATCATACCAAAGGTAAGGGATAACGTTCATTGCGGCACCAACGGCAGCAATAACAATAAGTATTTGGAGAAGGCCTGTGAGAATCTCGGGGTCATAAAGCGCAGAATAAGCATTCTCGTAGTTATTCTGACCTTCAGCCAACTGCTCTTCAAGAATAGCTCCAACAGTTTTGCCGTCGCCAAGAACTCTTGAGAGAATATTGGGGTTAGACGTAACTTTCTTTGCAACTTCTTTTGTGAGTCCCCTGCTCTCATAAATTGCAGGCAGAACGGATGATGTTGCAAGAGTTATAACTGTACCGATGGTGGCAACGGCAGAGAACATACCGTCGATTCTTTCACCTGTTCGGTATTGCTGATAGTCACGGATATCTGCCTGAATTGCAGGGTTGAGGATGTGCATAAACGAACCCATAAGAGCATTGAACCACAAGCAACCCATTACAAGCCAGATTGTTGATTTCGGGTCAATTTCCTTAACAAACGGAAGCATTGCAAGGATAAAAACAATGTTGAAGATATTTGTGATAACAAGAACAGCCTTTTTGCCCCATTTCTTAACAGCGAAAGGAGCAAGAATCATACCCCAGAGAGAGGCGTTGCCGTAAACAGTAACAACAATGCCGTAAACGTTACCGGAGCAGGCTCCGCCGTAGTTATAAAGCCAGAAAAGAACGTTTGAATATGAGCTTTCAAGGAAACCGATCCAGGAAGCAAGAGAGATGATCCAGAAATACTTGTTCTTTGCAACTGCCTTGAGGGCATCAATGAATCTTATCTGAACAACGTGGGTCCTTGCCTGAACAATTTTTTCTTCGGTATGCTTATAAACAATAATGCAAAGAAGCAGGCCAAGAACGGTAAGAATGGGATATAATAAACGGTAAACACGGATATCGGTTGTGTTTGTGTGGAAAATATTTTTAGCAATAATGGGAGTGAAAAGATTAACAAGAGTGGGCGCAAGAGAATAAACGATGCTCTTTACAGAAGCCACATCCGTTCTTTCCTGTGTATTAGGTGAAAGAACGTGGATGAGATTTTCATAGGCATCATAGAAGAAATAGTAGAAGAAATGAAGCAAAAGGTTAAGAACCATAACAATTGCGCACTTTGCTATATAACCCTTTGTTTCGCCAAAAATGAGACCGCCGCCAAGCAAAGTTTCAAGCTTGGCATAGGGGAACCATACAAGAATGTTACATATAATTGCCGCCGGAAGTGCCATTGTAACTATGTAAGGTCTGTATTTGCCGGCTTTATTTCTGGTGTTATCAATGATGTTTGCTCTGATACCTGTAAGAGGTATGTTTGCGAGAACGGCGATAACATACATGATATACATGTCTGTCGGGTCGATGCCAAGCGTGCTTGAAAGCAAAGTATTGTTAGCTGAAAGCAAGCAAGCTGTGCCGAGAGTGATAATCATATAAGCGCCTATGCCGCCGCCTGAATAAGCGGCAATTTCTTTGAAGGTCATATATCTGCCCAGAGGCGGATTTTTCCAGTAGGTACGAACCTTGGAAACACCTTCTTTAACAAGTTCTGCGGGTTTCATTGTTTTCCTCCCATCTTTTTATGCGGATTCAAACCGCACATTCATAAATTACAGTATAGCAAAAGATAGAACAAAAAGCAACATATTTAGTAACATTTTATTAATATTTATGATGCTACCCTGTTTTCACTTGACGGCGCAAACTCTATTTGATATTATTGATTTATATGATTAAGTATTATTTATATACGGAGCGTGATAATTATGGATAAAATCAAACAGTCAATTATCAATGCTGAAACAGCTCTCGGCATTGAATTCGGTTCAACAAGAATCAAGGCTGTTCTTATTAACGAGGCAAATGAGCCTCTTGCATCGGGCAGCTATGATTGGGAAAACTATTATGATAACGGCGTTTGGACATATCCCGTTGAAAAGTTCTGGGAGGGTCTGCAGAGTGCCTTTGCCGCTCTCAAAAAAAATGTTGCAGAAAAATACGGCGTTAAGCTTGAAACCGTTGGCGCAATGGGTATCAGCGGTATGATGCACGGATATCTCCCCTTTGATAAAAAAGGTAATCAGCTTGCCGCTTTCAGAACCTGGAGAAACACTATCACCGCAAAATCAGCAGAAGAGCTGACCGCACTTTTTGATTTTAACATTCCCCAGCGTTGGAGCATAGCTCACCTCTATCAGGCAATCCTCAACGGCGAGGAGCACGTTAAAGATATCGATTATATCGGCACACTCGCATCATACGTTCATCTTATGCTCACGGGTGAAAGAGTTATCGGCGTTGGCGAAGCTTCCGGTATGTTCCCCATTGACAGCCTCACAAACGATTATGATGCAAAGATGCTTGCACAGTTTGACGCAAAGATTGCTGACAAAGGCTTTGGCTGGAAAATTGCTGATATTCTGCCCAAAGTTCTTGTTGCAGGTCAAAGCGGCGGCGTGCTGACAGAAGCAGGCGCAAAGCTCATTGACCCCAGCGGAGAATTCAAGGCAGGAATTCCCATGTGTCCGCCCGAAGGTGACGCAGGCACAGGCATGGTTGCCACAAATTCCGTTGCAGAAAGAACAGGCAACGTTTCCGCAGGCACATCAATCTTCCTTATGATGGTGCTTGAAAAGGCGCTTTCAAAGCTCTATCCCGAAATCGATATGGTAACAACACCTTCAGGCAAGCCCGTTGCAATGGTACACTGCAATAACTGCTCGGGCGAAATTGATGCGTGGGCAGGCATTTTCACATCAATGTGTAAATCAATGGGCATAGATGTAAACTATTACAAGGTTCTTGATGCAATGTTTGCTTCGGCGCTTGAAGCAGATAAGGATTGCGGCGGCATTGTTGCTTATAACTATCTTTCAGGCGAAGTAATCACAGGTCTTGACAGCGGTAAGCCCATGCTTTTCAGGGGTCCCGAAAGCAAATTCAGCTTTGAAAACTTCAGCAGAGCTCAACTTTGCTCCGCTGCCGCAACTCTCAGCCTTGGCATGGAAATCCTTGCAGACGAAAACATAAAGGTTGACAGAATCCTCGGTCACGGCGGTTACTTCAAAGCTCCCCTTGCAGGTCAGACAATTATGGCTTCTGCCCTCAAGGCTCCCGTTTCCGTTATGAAAACCGCAGGTGAAGGCGGTCCCTGGGGAATTGCCATTCTTGCAAACTATATGAAGAACAAGACTGACAACGAAACCCTTGAAGCTTATCTCGATTCGAAAGTATTTGCAGGTCAGGATTCAACAGAGGTTACACCCACACAGGCTGACATTGACGGCTTCAATGCTTTCCTTGAAAACTATAAGAAGGGACTTGCCGCAGAAAAAGCCGCAGTTGAAGCATTTTAAAGAGGTGTTAATATGAAAAACAGAGAATTTTGGTTTATAGTCGGCAGCCAGCATCTTTACGGCCCCGAAGTGCTTGACACCGTTGCCGAAAGAGCCGCTGAAATGGCAGAAAAAATTAATTCAAGCGACCTTATACCCTGCAAGTTCGTTTACAAAGCAACCGTAAAAACTCCCGATGAGGTTACTGCTGTTATCAAAGAAGCTAATTATAACGATAATTGCGCAGGTATCGTTACTTGGTGCCACACATTCAGCCCCAGCAAAATGTGGATTAACGGTTTCTCGATTCTTCAGAAGCCTTATTGCCACTTTGCAACCCAATACAACCGTGAAATCCCCAATGAAGAGATTGATATGGATTTTATGAATCTCAATCAGGCGGCTCACGGCGACAGAGAGCACGGCTTTATCGGTGCAAGAATGGGTATGCCCAGAAAAATCATTATGGGTTACTGGCAGGACGAAGCTCCCCTCAAGGAGCTTGGTCTGTGGATGAGAAGCGCGGTCGGTTATGCAGAAAGCCGCAGCCTTAAGCTTGTCAGATTCGGCGACAATATGCGTCAGGTTGCCGTTACCGAAGGTGATAAGGTTGGCGTACAGATGAAGCTCGGTTGGCAGGTAAACACCTGGGCTGTCGGTGACCTTGTTGCGGAAATGGATAAAGTAACGGAAACTGAAATTGATGCCCTTATGGCAGAATATGCCGAAAAATACACAATGAACACTGATGACGTTGCTTCTGTGCGTTATCAGGCAAAAGAAGAAATCGCCATCAAGCGTATCCTTGACAGAGAGGGTGCAAAGGCTTACACAAACACCTTTGAAGACCTTCACGGTATGGACCAGCTTCCCGGTCTTGCAAGCCAGCGTCTTATGGAGCAGGGCTACGGCTACGGCGGCGAAGGTGACTGGAAGGTATCTGCCATGACACGCATCATCAAGGCGATGTGCGAAGGTATGAACGGCGGCAGCGCATTTATGGAGGACTACACCTATCACCTCACAGAGGGCAGTGAATATTCGCTTGGTGCACATATGCTTGGGGTCTGCCCCACACTTGCTGCAGACAAACCCAGAATTGAAGTTCATCCGCTCGGCATCGG
>JAZNBM010000016.1:0-6784 GCA_045587045.1 Acutalibacteraceae bacterium
GATTAACTACAAAAAGCTTGCAGAGCTTCTTGAATACCAGATTGCCAACCACACAGATGCGATTGTTATCTGCGGCACAACAGGCGAAGGCTCAACCCTTGACCATGATGAGCATTCAGAAGCTATCAGATTCACCGTAGAGGTTGTAAACAAGAGAATCCCCGTTATTGCAGGCACCGGCAGCAACGACACAAATTATGCCGTTAAACTTTCAAACGAAGCTGAAAAGGCAGGCGTTGATGCTCTTCTCTCTGTTACACCTTACTATAACAAGACTTCACAGAGAGGTCTTATCGCTCACTACAACTACATTGCTGACAGAGTAAGCGTGCCGATCATTACCTACAACGTTCCCTCAAGAACAGGTGTAAACATTCAGCCCGAAACTTACGTTGAACTTGCAAAGCACCCCAGAATTGTAGGCACAAAGGAAGCAAGCGGCGATATCTCCGCTGTTGCAAAGACAATTGCTCTTTGCGGTCCTGATTTTTCTGTTTACTCAGGTAACGACGATCAGGTAACAGCTCTTATGTCACTCGGCGGCAAAGGCAGCATCTCTGTTCTTTCCAACATTCTTCCCAAGGTTGCACACGATATCCCCGCAAAGTTCCTTGAAGGCGATTTCAAAGGCAGCCGTGACCTTCAGCTTGAATATCTTGACCTTTGCAACAATCTTTTTGTTGACGTTAACCCCATTCCCGTTAAGGAAGCTATGAATATGATGGGTCTTGACGTTGGTCCTTGCAGACTTCCCCTTTATGAAATGACAGAGGAAGCAAAAGCAAAGCTCAGAGCAAGCCTTGCAAAGCACGGTCTTGTTTGATAGACAAAACAAAATCCGAACCTGCTTTTTGCAAGTTCGGATTATCTTAAATTAATGAGGTAATTCAAAATGGCAGGAATTTTATTAAGCGGATGCAACGGAAAAATGGGCAAAGCCGTAACAGCTAACGTTGCTGTTACAAGCGGTGCGGAAATCATAGGCGGCATTGATATCTATGCCGAAAACCTTTACGGTTACCCTGTTTTTGCTTCCCCTGCTCTTATTCCCGATGAGATAACCAAAAAAGCCGACGTTATCATCGACTTTTCCAACCCTTCGGCACTCGGCGGTTTGCTTGAATACGCCGTAAAATACAATATCCCTGCAGTTATCTGCACAACCGGTCTTAACGATTCACAGAAGGCTCTTATAAAATCCGCTGCCGAAAAAATCCCCGTTTTCTTCAGTGCCAACATGTCACTTGGCGTAAACCTTGTTTGCGAGCTTGCAAAAAAGGCTGCCGCAGTGCTGGGTAACACCTTTGACATAGAAATCGTTGAAATGCACCATAACCAAAAAATCGATGCTCCCAGCGGCACTGCTCTTATGATTGCAGATGCCATTAAAGAAGAGCTTGACGAAAACACCGTTTATGAATATGACCGTCACTCAAAGCGTGAAAAGAGAACGAAAAACGAAATCGGTATCCACGCAGTAAGAGGCGGCACAATCACAGGTGAGCACGAGGTTATTTTTGCAGGTCACGATGAGATAATCAAAATCTCACATTCTGCAAGAAGCAAGGAGCTTTTCGCAACAGGCGCAGTCAATGCGGCAAAGTTCATCTGCGGCAAAGAGGCAGGTATATACGATATGGCAGCAATGCTGAAATAAACGGAGGAACAAAAAATGAAGCTTGTTGAAAATATTTTTGTAACTGAAGACGTTACTCTTTTTTCTCTCTGCGATGCACCTGCAGACATCGCACACATCGCAGACGTTTTTAAGATGATTGCAGATGCAGGCATTGACGTTGATATGATTTCACAGTTTCCTTTAAGCGGTGCAAGCTCGGGCTTTTCGTTCACCGTCAGCGATAACGACTTTATCCCGGTTCTTGCAATTGCATCAAAGCTGCGCGAAATCAACCCCAAAACAAAAATCAGCGTAAGCAGCGGCAACTGCAAGCTGACCGTAAGCGGCGAAGCTATGAGAGGCACACCCGGTGTTTCGGCAAAGGTTTTCAAAGCGGCGGCAAGCACAGATGCAGACGTAAGAATGATAACAACCTCCGAAATTGAAATTGCAATGCTTGTTGTCAAATCAGACGTTGACAACGTTATTGCGGCAATTGAAAGCGAATTTGCAGAATAAAAACCAAGAACCGCTTTTCAGCGGTTCTTTTTGTTTATTGTTTCTTTTGTTTAAAAAGCCAGTCATACCAGTTTTCGCGTTTAACAAACACCTTTGCTACACTGTGACCGTACTTTTTATATCTTGAATATTTTACTTTGCCGTTACCTGCGGCTTTAAGCTTTTCAACAAGAATATCGGAACCGTCAACACCGTATTCCGATTTTCCGATTGAAACGTTATCATCGTCTTCAGCATGGACAGCCCACACAGGGATATCCTTTATTGCTTCAAAATACTTATCCTCATCGGCATCCGAATAGCCCATCATCGGTATTGCGGCGGCATAGCGTTCAGGGTGCTTGATTATCTGTGACCAAGTTCCTCCCGCTCCGTTTGAAGAGCCCATCAGGTAAACCCTGTTTTCATCAATGGGATATTTCTCTTTGAGCAGAGGAAACAACTCATTGAAAATCGCATCAAACAAAGTTTTGTCATCAGTTTTGACACGGATATCAAAACAGCAGCTTTTCGGAATTGACGGCACAATCATAATGCAAGGATTCTTCTTTTTTCCTTTTTTTATCTTTTTCACAACCGTCATACATTCGGTAAACGGAACAATATTTGTTTCACCGCCATTGGTTCTTCCGTGAAGAAAAATAAGTACAGGAAGCTTCTGTCTGTTTTTGTTTCGCGGTTCATACACTGCAAACGGCATTGTGTAATCCATGGAATTATTGCAATATCTTAATCTATTAAAGCCGAATATTCTGCAGCCGTTGGAAACTATGTTGCTCTTTAAATCCGAATATTTTTCTTTATAACGCAGTATATCCTCATAAGATTTTGTATACATTTTATATAGTATCGGCGAGGGATAATTAATGTTGGAAAATTCAGGTTTGCCGTCAACCATTCGGTACACTCTGATAATGCGCTGAAAGTATTCAAACTGTTTGGGAGGCTTCTCACCTTTTTTCAGTTTGTATTCAGCAAGTGCAAAAGCGATTTTTTCACCGTTTTGCTCAAATATTTTATATTTTTTTATATAATCGCTTTTCAGTAAATCAAATTCGTCTTCTTTATAAGAAAAAAGCATTCTGATTTTCACTTTTCTCACCCTCTCTGCGTTTATATTAACATACATATTATATTATTTCAACAACAAAGCAGGAAGCCGAAGCTTCCTGCTTTTAATTTTTATTCGATTTCTTCAACGTCAATGCCGAGGATAACAACATCCTCAAGGGGTTTGTCGCCGTAGCTTGTCTTAACGCCTGCAATTGCATCAACGGTATCCATACCCTCAACAACCTGTCCGAAAACGGTGTGCTTGAAATCAAGCCAGGGTGTGCCGCCGAGATTTCTGTAATCCTCAACGCACTCTGCGGGGAAACCTCTGTCGGAAAGCTGCTCCATCTGAGCAAGAAGGCCTGCATCAACCTCTTTTGCCTGAACAATGAAGAACTGGCTGCCGTTTGTGCCGGGGCCTGCGTTAGCCATTGAGAGAGCACCTCTGACGTTATGGTAATCAACGCTGAATTCATCCTTGAAGCTGCTGCCCCAGATGCTTTCGCCGCCTCTGCCTGTGCCTGTGGGGTCACCGCCCTGAATCATAAAATCAGGGATAACTCTGTGAAAAATAATGCCTGTGTAATAACCGTTTTTAGCGTGAGTTGTAAAATTTTCAACCGCCTTGGGTGCTGCATCGGGGAAAAGAAGAATCCTGATATCGCCCATAGTGGTTTTCATTGTTGCTACTATATCGCCCTTTGCGGGTGTTCTGACTTGTTTACTCATAATTCAGCCTCTTTCTTATTTATTGGGGTCATATTTGTCTGAAAGTGACATAAAGTCAACCTTCGCCATTTTTGTTCTGGGGAAGCTTTCCATAATCTCAATCTTTCTGGGACACGAGAATTTGGCAAGATTCTTTTTGCAGAAAGACTGAATCTGACTTGTTGCATCGTCGTGATTCATAGGATACTTGAGAGTAACACAAAGCTTAACGCAGGGCTTATTTTTGAGATAACCCTGTACTGCACAGGCTTCGCTGATGAAAGGCAACTGCAAAACTGCATTTTCGATGTCCGCAGGATATACGTTATATCCCGAAATGATTATCATTCGCTTTTTTCTGCCCGTGAAATACACAAAGCCGTCGGCATCCATATGACCGAGGTCACCTGAAAGCACCCATCTTGTGCCGTCTTTATCAACGTAAACGCCATCATCGGGCACGGTGTCGTTGCCGTTGTAGTATCCCTGCATTACGGTTGAGCCCGTAATAACAATTTCGCCTGTTTTGCCTGCAGGAAGCTTGTTTTTCATTTCGTCCCAGATTTCAACTCTCATACCCGTAAGCGGTTTGCCGATTGAATCTTCGCGAACGTCTTTATAATTATTAACAGTACAAACAGATGCAACCTCGGTAAGACCGTAGCCTCTGAAGAGTCTGCCTCTGCCGCCGTGCTTTGCAACCGTTGTATTAAAATCTTTGACAAGTCTTTCCGAAAGGAAATCGCCGCCGCAGAAAACGAGACGGAGATTTTTAAGGTGAGGACCTTCAAAATTCGGAGCTTCCAGCATCTTTTTATACATATTGGGAACACCGAGAAGGAATGACACCTTATATTTTTTGAGCTGCTTGTTTGCCGCGTCTGCCGAGAACTGAGGCATAGGCAACAGAGTGAAGCCGTGAGTAATGGGATAGTGCATTGCAACGGCCAGACCGAATGCATGGAACATCGGCAGAACAACAAGCGAACATTCCGAACCGGGTTTGTGATCTTCATCAAGAGGTTCAAGCTTGTTTGCAATTTCGTTTATATTGTTGCTGGAAAGCATAATTGTTTTGCTCTTTCCTGTTGTGCCGCCGCCGTGAAGATAAACCGCGGTGAAAGAGCCGTCACGGAAAACCTTGCTTGTTTTGCCCGAACCGACAGACAAAACTTTTTTATATTTAATACTGTTGCCGAAAGATTCCAGACCCTTCGCCTTGACTTTTTCAAACGCCATAATGCCAAGCGAAACAGGCAGCGAAACGTAGTCTGAATTAGAACAAATTATGCAGGGTATGCCGCTGGAGTTAATAACACCAGCATAGGATTCAGCAAGAATATCAAGAATAAAAATCGCTTTGGATTTTGTGATATTGATGCTTTCAAGCAATCCCTCGGGTGAGGTAAGAGGATGAACAATATTGGCAATAACGCCTATTTTATTGAGCGCATAAAAAGCCGTAAAGGCATGAATTGTTGTGGGCAGAAAAACGGTTACACAATCGCCCTGAACAACTCCGATGTGGCTGAAATAAGCCGCAATCGAATCAATATCATCAAGAAGCTGTGACATTGACGTTTTGCTGCCGAAAGTTATTGCGGCAGTAAAATTGCCGTTGATTTCTGCACTTTTTTTAAGGTATTCATAGCAAGTAATACTCATTATTTTTTCCCTATCCTACATAGCAAATTGATACAAACAAATTATCAGTGGATATTGTCTGTAAAAAGAATTCTGTTATCATCGGTAAACGTTGCAATAATGCCGTTATGTTCACAGGTTGAATAAAACGGCGCTTTTGCCACCATGGTGAAATTCCATTTTACGTTTGGGTAAACCTTGCCGAGAGGGTTGGTTACAATTATAATATCCGGGGTAAGTTTTTTGAGAAATGCCGCCGACGAAGATCCGATATATCCGTGATGTCCGGCTTTGAGCAAATCAATATCGCCTATCTCATCGCCGAGGAGCTGTTCAAGACCGCATGATTTTGTTATGTCCGCCGCAAGAAAAGCTGTTTTTTTGCCTTTGGTTACCTTGATGCCTATGCTCGAAGCATTTTCGCCCTCTCCGTTGAGTTCTTCGGGCGTTACGGTGTTATATAAATCCAAAAGGAAATCGCCAAAAGTGATTCTTTCGGGTATATCGTGAACAATGGGCACTTCTTTTGCAACAAGAGCATCTTTTGTTGCGTTATAAACGTCGTTGATATGCCAGCTTTCAACCTCATAGTCTTTGACAACATTTTCGTTGAATTCTTTAAAATAAGCTGTTCCGATTTCAATTTTTTCGTCGGATATTACCGCTTCAAAAGCGCCTATATGGTCATAGTGACAATGTGTACCGAGAACAAACTTGAGCTTTACCGCACCTTCCGCATCCACAGCAGTGCTTTTTAGATAATTCAGAACAGTTTGCTCATAACCTTTGTAAGCAACACTCTTTCTGGGGTTACGGCTGCCCTCGCCTGCATCTATCAAAGCAAACTCACCATTACTTTCAAGCAGGATAGCATCCGAATTGCCTGTGTTGAGAAAATGGATTCTGTCGTCTCCTGTTTCTTTGGTGAAGCTTTCTTTTACAAAACTATAACGGCGTGCATAACGGTTGCCGAGAACGACAGTTGTTATATCAAGCAGAAAAATTCCCACCATAAGCGGTACAATTATCCACGTAGCTATTTTTTTTGCATCTCTTTTTTTCATAAAAAACTCCGCAAACAAAATTAATCAAATAATTTTAACATATATTTTATAATTTTACCATAGCAAAAGTGGTTACGCAAGAGGAAAAACAAAAACTTAACCTCTTTTGTAGGAAACCACAAAAAATGGAAAACATGGGGAATATTTGCTGAAAGAATAGAAAATAAAGACGAAACCC
>JAZNBM010000017.1:0-31827 GCA_045587045.1 Acutalibacteraceae bacterium
TCCCGCGTCAGTCCTGCTACACTAAAAAAGAACCTGGCGTTGATTAACGCCAGGCCCAAGAAAGTTTTAAATTACCAAAAACCGCTGGATTTATTTGATGATTATATCAAAAAGTGTTGCACTTAGTTTGACAAATCATCAATATATAACCCAAATGAAGCCGTCTTAATAAATCATTACCCTGAAATCAAATCACTCCAAAAGCAATCAAAGCGCCAAGAATAAGTGAAGCCGCACCTATACCGCCGGAAACCAGACCGATGATTTTCGCCTTCTTAATTTTTTCACCGGCAACGGCAGCGGTATTTTTCATTTCTTCAATCTCTTCCGACAAAGCCTTGATTTTATCAAGATTCTTTTGAATATCCGCCTTGTTGACTTCAATATTTTCTTCAACTTTGTTTATTCTTTCAGCATTTTCAGAGATCTTTTCATCCTGCTTGGAATCCTCAATATCCTGATCTGCAAACATACGGGCAAAAGATGTTACTCAAAAGACTTTTCACATCAGTTTGACTTTCTGTAAAGATTTTTTGCCAGATATTTATATTTTTCTGCCTTTTCGGGATTAGCGGAAATATATCTGCCGTCTTCATAACACGACGAAATAAACAAATAACCTCTTATCAGAGTTTCTCTGATTCTTTTCCAGTTATCAAGATAATCTTCGGGATAACGCTCTCTTATGTATACCAGAAATTCATCAAGATTATCCTGTGCCAGAACAAGAAGCTCTTCGGCATGGATAACGTCTACTGTCAGTTTGCTGCCCGAAACGTTGGGGAAAAGATACCCGTCAACGGCAAACTTAATTATTTTTTCAAGATGAACGGGGCATTCGTCAACCGATTTTCTGAAATAATAAAGAACCAATTCTCTGTCAGGCATATTAAAATCGGGGTCATAGTCAAGCTCAAATGCATATGCACAATAGTAGGTTGACAAAAATTCGTGACCGCAACTGTCAAGGAAATCCTTATCCACGTTGGCAAAAAAGAATCCGAACCACTTGATTGCATTTATTCTGTCGCTTCTGTTTGAGCCGTCACGGCAGCCGTTGCCTATGGCGCAGGAATAATCCTGCAGCAACTCCAGCACACAGTGCATATCACCCTGCTCTGCACCTGTTTCAAAATATCTGATTGCATCTTCGGACAGTCTCTCAAACTCGTCGGCACGCTTGTTTTTCTCAATAATGCCAAGCTCATATGCCGCTTTTTCGCATTTGAGTTCAAACGCCTTGTTCAGATATTTCGATTTTTTATCGCCGTCAAGATTCATTATGCAGGGAACAAGCCACTTTTTGGCGTTGCCGTGATTTCTTTCGGCGGCTTTAATATAATAATCGGCTGCTGTTTCAAAATTCTGCTCAACATCTTCGCCATTATCGTACAAAACAGCAAGACGGTAAAACGGCGTACCTGACTCGATTTTCCCTTCTTCTGCAAGCTCTGCGGCTTTTTTATAAAGCTCAACCTTTTTGTCAGGTCTGTTCATTTCGCCGTACAAAGCGCCCTTAAAGCAGTAGCTGAGATAGTCACCCCGATTTATCGCCTCATCAAAAAGCTCCTGTGCCTTTTGCAAATCCTTGCCAACATACTGACCCTCTTCATACATAAAAGCGAGCAATCTGTATGCTCTGGGCAAACCGTTTTCCTTGGCTTTAAGGGTATACATATATGCCAGCTCAAGGTCTTTGGGTAAACATTCACCGTGTCTGTAACCGTATGCGGTATAATACATGGCCAAAACACCGTTTGCTCTTGCCGCACGCTCAAAATAGCGGTAAGCTTTGCTTATATCGGCAGATAAGCCTGCTTTGCCCTCATAATAGCAGTCACCCATATGTGTCAGCGCAAGCACACTGCCTTTTTCGGCGGCATCAAGCATTTCTGAAAGATATTCCTGATTTTCGGGCTCTGCCTGGCGCTTGATTGCAGCATAAAGATATTGTCCGTCAAAGTTACCCGAATATTTGCTGGCTTTATAATAAAGAGCCGCCTTTTTGGGGTCAGGCTCAACAGAAATGCCCAATTCATAAGCAATACCCAGCAGATTTGCATTTTCGGGTATAAAGCACACGGAGTATTTTCCCGTATCCTCTGCCCTGAGTAACGAATAAATTTTTTTCAGATCCTGCCTGCTGAGAAAGTATTTCTGCATTTCGGGAACAACTTCATCGTAGGAACGGTCGCTGTTTGCCGCAGAATTGCTGACAGCCGAGCTGCTGAAAGCCAGCGAAACTGCCTGCCAGAAAAGTTCATCGGTTGTGGAATACCAGTTGATATAGTGTGTGTTCTGAATAACCAGCTTAATGCGCGGAGAGATTTCAATGTTATCCAGCCAGATTGCAATAATGGTTCGTTTTTCAGACGCGGCAAATTCAAGCTCACGCACACACCAGTCCGATTCCACCGAATTTTCCGAAACAAAAAAAACGAAATATTGGTTTTCGATAATCTGGTTGGCAATAACGGAAAAGTAGTTTTCGCCGCCACGCAGATTATGGTCAAACCAGACCTCTTTGTGAGTATTGTCTTTTAATATGGAAACAATTTTTTCAACAGTTTTACCGTCCCGATGAGAATAACTGACAAAAATGCCGTCGTTCATAATCAATCCCTCTTTTGCAAAATCCTGTATTCGACTTTATACGGTTATAATATCACAAAATATGACCTTTTACAACCACCGCAATAAAAACAGGCTTGTATCAAATCGATACAAGCCTGTTTAAATCCAATAAATAAAAGTGACTTAGCTCACAAATCCCCGACAGTTACGGTTGACCTCTTTCCGTCAACATAAATAACAGCAAGAATATACGCAATCACATTTATTAATCAAGCAGCCGTTACTTTGCAATAATAGCAAACTCCGCCTACATTGAATCTCACAATAAAGTTGTCTGCATCAGCTTCTTCGACACCCGCAAAATAAAGATGGCAGATGTTATCTGAACCGGCATCAAGAGTGGGGTTTTCTTTTGCGCCAAGAACTCCGCTGATTTTGGTGTTATTATCATATTCAACACCGCATTCGCCTTTATAAATCTGATCGTTTAAAACTGCATAGGGTTCAATTTTTTCTGCTGTGAATTTTGTGTTGTTGGTGAATTTGATTTTCAAATCAACAATTGAGCCTGAACCAAATGTTTCATACTGCTCTGATTCTGCAAGGTTTGTAGCCTGAAGATACTTTTTAATACCGCAATCCAGAACTTCAAATGAATATCTGCCGTTTACGTCAACAACGTCACCGACTTTAACTTCCGTTTTGCTTGTAAGCAGATCCTTTTCTTCCTTAACAGCTACCTTTTCTTCAAATTCCTTGCCGTCAATAGTGTAGATAACGGTAATATCGCTGCCGACAGCTTCCTTTTCAATGCCATAAACACTCATGTGCAGGAAATCAATGTCACCGCTCTTGATTGTTCTGTCAACTTTTGTTGACACTCCGCCGACATTAATATATTCTGTGCTGCTGCAACCTTTGGAATTTTTGCCTTCAAGGCTGAATTCCATATCATACCTTAAATCATCATACATAAAATATGCACTGATGTTTTCTTTGCCAAAAGGTTTGTCGCCGGTGTTTTCAACCTCAAGCACAAGGTCAACGTATACGTATTTACGCTCTGAAGGTGCAAAGGCAACATCATAGTACTCTTCGTCCTGACCGGTCAGGTTGGCATCAAAAACGCACTCAACCACACGGAATTTGCTGTTGGAAAGCTCTGTCCAGTCGCTTTCAACCACAACCTCTTCCGCAACAGGCGTGTCTGTTTTCTTGGCTTCATCTTCTTTTTTCGACGAGCATCCTGCCGCAAAAAGCAGAATCATCGCCAGAACAAGTGCTGTAAATCTTTTCATATTTATACCTCCTTGATTTGTTACGTCAATTATACTCAATATTTTAAGTATAGTCAAGAGTTTGAGTATGATAATATAATTTTGGTGATAAAAATGATAAGCTATAAACCGTTTTACGAAACGCTTTTCAGGAAAGGGATTACCGAATATCAGCTGATTTTTAAACAGGGATTTTCCGCAAACACGTTTCACCGAATGAAAAAAGGCGAAGCCATCAGCACAAAAACTCTTGATGCCCTCTGCTATGCTCTTGACTGCGGTGTGGGCGACATAATTGAATTCGTTAAAGAATAAGCAAAAGCGGAGTGTTTTCACTCCGCTTTTGTCTTTTATCAAAAAGCCAAGCCGTCCGGTAAACGGGCGGCTTGACTTTTTGTATGCAGTTTGATTATTAAATTACAGAATAAACCAATCTGAAAGCCGAACAACTTGCTGCGCATCACTTCCGCTTTTTCAGCGAAACTCTTTTTGATATCTGCGTTATGCAATATGCAAAAACGGTCGACACAATGCACACAATGATGGGATGTATATTTGTAAGAGTTACGGAAGAACCGATATCAAGATGAAACAATCCGTAAACAACCATCAACACGGGCGAAAGCATTTTGTGAAGAATATAGATATAGGTGCTGCAAGCAGTCCAACCGTTTAAGAAGGACGGGTATCTGACATCGGCACGCTTTATAAAAACCGTAACCATCGCAAACAAAATAAGCAAAGAACCGATATGTATCTCATTTTTGCCGAAAAAATGTCGGGATACCACAGTTTCTGCAATTCCCGCCACCGCTGCCGTAACCGACACGTACCACGGTACGTTGCGCAGTTTATCCTCATACTTTTTCGCCAATAAACCAAGAACAAAAAACGGTATGCCCATCAGCAAAAAGTTGCGCACCACGATATTCGGCAATACAATTCCGAAAGCGGAAAGAACCTCGCCCAGAATAATATGCAAACCCAGCAATGAAAGCGAAACGGTTACCGACACTTTTTTGTTGAAACGGCGAACCGTTGCAAGCCAGAAAATCAGGTAAACGTAAATCATTGCCGACAGATACCATAAATGCGACGAGCTTGCAGGTACGTTGACGCCGATAAGTTTGATAAAAGTTATGGGGTGAATCCACTCGCGGAAATAGGTAACAATACCTGCGGTGTCACCGGCAAACAAAAATCCAACCACATTGGCAACGGTATACAGCGACGTTGAAACAACAAAGAGAAAAGCAATGTGTTTTATTCTTTTTTTAATCTTTTCGGGAGAAATATTATATGAGAAAAAACCCGATACCAAAAAGAACAGCGGCACGGCAAATCTGGCCAATGCATCAACAATTTCGCCGAATTCACCGTAAAACATTACGTGGATAAAAACCACCATATACGATGCAAACAACTTTAAAAGCTCAAGGGTGGTATTTTTTGTGGTACTCATATTTTCACCGCCTTCAAATCTATCATAGCAAGAATAAAAACAAATTGCAACAGTATAAACTCATTGTATATGCTTTTGTTTTTACAGAAACACTGCCGAAATGTATCCGCTCTCCGTTTGGCTGTGATTTGTTTGCCTGACAACGTTATACATAGCACATTGCATCATTTCCGACTTTGTTTTAAATCAAAATACTGTATCTTACGGCAAAAGAATAATTTTATATTGTAAAAAAAGCAAAAATATGGTATTATTAAATAAACTTCACATTGCAAAATACGGGTAAAAGCCGGAATACAACCCGGGGTTTTCGTGTGATATAATTTTTATTGTGTTTATAACAGTATTATACAAAATGAAAAGGAGAAAGAAAAATGCACGACGTATTTATCAGCTATTCATCTAAAGATAAGTATATAGCTGACGGTATCTGCGCGAACCTTGAAGCCAACGCAATAAAATGCTGGTACGCCCCGAGAGATATCGAGCCCGGTAAGGAATGGTCGGAATCCATAATGAATGCCCTGCAAAAATCAAAGGTTTTTGTTCTCGTGTTTTCAAGCAACTCCAATCGCTCCGATCAGGTTTATAACGAAATAACCTCGGCAATAAAATACGGGTGCCGTATCATTCCTTTTTGCGTTGATTCGGTTGAGATGGAGGTCAGACTTGCCTATTATCTCAACGCCGTTCACTGGCTTGATGCCACAAATAAAGATCTGCTCAACAGCATCGAAAAGCTTTACGGAGAGATATATTGCTTCCTGCATCACAATCAGCCTACAAACTTTGTAAGGGTTCCTGTTAAAAGAGCAAAGAAAAAGCTCTGGAGAAATCTGATTATCGCCGCCGTTTCGGTTTCGGCCGTCTTTTTACTTACTGCAATCCTTGCACTCGCACTGATATTCTGGTTAGCTAAAGACAGCAATCCCGAAACTCATTCGGCTCAGGTCGGCGACATCATAGAATTCGGCACAATTGAAAATGAGCCCATTGAATGGAAGGTTGTCGACACAGAGGGTGACAGGATCCTCGTTGTCAGCCGCGAAGGACTTTACAGCGCCTTTTACAATATGCACCAAGGTCTGTGTACCTGGGAGTCCTGCACGTTGAGAAGTGACCTTAACTCTGAATACTACGATTTGTGGTTTACTGAAGAAGAAAAAGAAAATATTTTTGAAACTCATATTGAAAACCCTGACAATACGCTTTATGAAACGGATGGCGGAAACTCAACGCGTGACCGTTTGTTTATTCTGAGCGTTGACGAAGTTTTAAAATATTTCCCCGAACAGGAAGACCGCAAGCTGATGGGCGCGGGTTATCTCGGTCGCGGTTCATCAGACTACAGCCCCTGGTGGGTGCGCAATCCGGGCGAGGACCTCAACAGCGCTCTTTACGTTGACGAAGACGGCATTGTAAGCTACGAAAACAGTATAGATATGGAAATGGGCATGGGTAACGCTTTGGCAGGTTATTTTCTGGTAAGACCTGCTATGTGGATTAAATATGACGGTGCAAAGGTAAAAGAAACCACAACAACACCTGCAAAAAAAATCAGCTATTCCAAGCTTGCAACCGCCAAGCAGGGAGATATAGTGGAGTTTGGCAGATACGAGCAGGATAACAACACCGCCAACGGCAGCGAAAACATTAAGTGGGTCGTTCTGGAAACAACCGATATCGGAAGCACCAAAAACCTCACCCTCATCAGCAAGGACTGTCTTGACTGTATCTATATAACCCAAGCCAATCACGGATATAACCTCTGGTATGACTGTATTGCCCGAGATTGGCTGAACAATACGTTTTATTCAAGCGCATTTAATACCGAAGAAAGAAATATGATTGAGCCAAACCTTATAGAAACCGTTGACCTCACTCAGACTCCGTCCCAAACGGTCAAGACGTCCGACAATGTGATTTTCCTGAATAAAGAACAGTATGAAAGGTATTCACACATTCCCGCAGTCAGCAAATTATCACCCAGCGCATACGCCCGTGAAAAAAACAGCAACATTGACGGTTGGTGGCTGACAGACACTTATTATCCTAACTACTCTCCTGACAGTAATTACATAGTCAATTCAAGCGGCGAAGTAACGTATGCTATGCAGAAATTCTACCAATATGCCCGACCGGTAATTACGGTAAAGGTAGATAAATAACACCCGGCGCAGACTTTAAGCCCTTGCCTTACACCTTATAAAAAGCAAACTGCTCCGGCTACGAAGATTTTCTCTCGATAATTGAATGGCAGCACAAAAGAGCAAATATTGATACACAACAAAAAAACGGAGCAATCCCGCTTTGTCGGCAGGATTGCTCCGTTTTGTAAACAGCAACACCTCCGGTGACACAGTAAGGTCTCAGGAGGTGTTTTAACTTTTATATCAGACTGAAATTGATGTTGTTTTCAGCAGCGAATCTGTGAGCGGCTGAACCTTCTTCGCACATGATTGTCAGCGACTCGCAGCCTGCAAAAGCATCTTCCGATATAGATGTAACGCTTGACGGAATTGTGACTGTTTGCAACGAGGTGCATTCTGCAAAAGCTTCATCGCTTATTGTTTTTGTTCCGCTCGGAACCGAAACAGCAGAAAGACTTGTGCAGCCATAGAACGCACCTATGCCGATGCGTTCGAGCGATGACGGCAATAAAACCGAAGAAAGCGATGTGCAATCGGCAAACGCCTCCTGACCGATTTGTGTTACTGATGACGGCAAAGTAACGGACTCAACGACAGTGTTTCCCATAAATGCTCCCGCACCGATTGCCGTCACGGCATCCGAACCGTTGCTTGAGGGAATTGAAACGTTTATATCCACGCCTTTATATTCCGTTATTACTCCGCCTGAAAAACCGTAGCTGTTTTCAGATGAAGTTGTCGGCAGTACAGACGTTGTTACAGGTTTTGTTGCGGTAACTTTTCTTGTTGTGGTTTCACGCACGGTAGTTGTGCGCGCCGCGGTTGTTTGTCTTTTTGTTGTTGAGTTTGCGGTGTGAACCGCAGAGCTTGCTGACAATTTCTGCGTGGTATTGCGCAAAGATGTTTCCGCGGTATAAGCCAAATCAGAAGCAGGCAACGTATAAGCTTCCGATGGGATTGTTAAATATTCGGCAATTGTTTCTTTAACAGTACAGGTTTCTTCTGCTGTATATGGTTCTGATACGGTTGTTGAGGTTTCGGCGGCTTTATTATCAATCGGTTATCTCAAATTCCTTGCTGCCCATCACAACCTTCATACCCTCGTGGATTTGCTCAATATCCGCTTCCCTGACATATATGGTTATTTCTGAATTTTCAACAACTGCTACAGTTGTAACCGTGGTATCAAGGTGACCCAAAACACCCCATACACAAATGCCAATGAGAAGAATCACAATAGCTGCAAGAACCATCCATACGCCGGGATTGGATACCCTTATATATTTGTTAAGCTGTTCGGGCGAAGAAACCTTTTCCATACTCTTTTTTCTGAATAGCTTTTCATTCATAGCATTTTATCCTTTCTTCGCCGCAACATCTTCAAATGCAGCATCAGTCACTTTTTCTACATATTCAATAAAATCTCTCAATATCCGCTGACCAACAACACGGTAATCCATGTCCAGAACTGCGGCTATATTATTTTTTCGTGTTTCTTCGGGTACACAGTATATTCCCATTATCTGATTTAACGCTCCCGAAATCCTGACATCAAGAGGAGCTGAATTTTCCGTTGTCATAAGAGTTGCATATTCAATACCCGAAACAAGTGTTTCGGCTTCGATATATTGATATTCCGTCCATTTTTTACAGTAATCGGCATAAACCTTCTTTGCCCTTTCGAGGTCGTTTTTTCGTATAATTTCAAGCGTCATCGGGCTTTGGTATGCGGAAACAAAAAAATCCTTTGCAATTTCATTTTCCTCACAAGCCGCCGCCATAGACATGAGTTCAAGGCAGATCGACATAACCGAACCTGTGCTGTCATAGGCTTCATTTTCCATCAGTTTCCACTGAAAATCACACAGCATATCAACAAGCTGGGCAAGCATATGCTCTTTGGTTGGGAAATGAAACATAACGTTGCCTGAGCTGATTCCGACCTTTTCACCGATTTGCCTAATTGATGTGACAGAATAGCCTTCTTCAAGAAACAATCGGCTTGCAACCCGAATAATTTCCAGTTTTGTAACACTCGGTTTTTTCTTTCGCTTTAATGCCATCTCAGGTTTCTCCTAAATCATCTGTAATAGAACACATTTTAGAGTATGTTTTAGAACACGTTCTATTTTAAGACAAATCAATTTTGTTGTCAATGGTTTATATAAAAGAATACCTTATTTTGTTCTTTGACTCATACATAGTCTAGCTGCTTCAGAAATAATTAATGCCGCCCGATTACTCGGACGGCTTTTGCATTATATTTTCTTTTTCATAAGACCGTGTTTATTGCAGTAAATATACAGATATCCCCTGCCTCGCAGTTGAAGGCGAGTTTCCGCGTTGCCTTCGGGATAGAATTTGACAAACTGCACTCTGTCGGATGTAAGATAAACGATAAACGAAATAAAATGCGTCTTTGTCATTTCGTGGTTGACGGTGATGAAATGCTCGTCTTCAACCTTTTCAACGGTTACACCGTGTGCCTCGTCAACATCTTCCGCTTCAAGCGGCGGCAGAGTTATTCCGCAGCAGAGGTTACGATGTTGAGGCAGATATAGCAGAGAAAAGAGCCAAAGAGGTTAAAAATAAAATCAAAGATTAATCATCAAGCCGTCTGAGCGTAAAAACTCGGACAGCTTTTTTATTCGGTAGGTGCGAACTGTGTTCGCCTACAGAAAACACAGGTTTTCCTGCAGCAATTAAGGAGAAAGATATATATGAAAGCAACGGGAATAGTTCGTAGAATTGACAACTTCGGGAGGGTCGTCATCCCCAAAGAAATCCGCCGCATCTTGCTTATCCGTGAAGACGACTGTTACAGACAACATTGACACAGTCGGAAAACTACATTTCCGCTATGCTCGATTTGGAGAAACGGCTTGAGTAAATTCCTTACATATCAACGGTTTCAGGCGTTTGATACAGAAACAAAAAAGACTGCATGGGATGACCCCGTGCAGTCTTTTTTGCTATATGAATATAAAACTAAACAAATCAAAAAATATGTTGACATATACAACCAAATTTGTATATAATTTATACACAGTCAAATTAGTACATATACAATTTTACGGGAAAGAGTGATTATTATCGGCAGAAGGAAAGTCAACACAACCAAACTGGAGATTATTCAGGTTGCAACGAGCAGATTCATTGAAAAGGGATATTCGTCAACAACATTCAGAATGATTGCAGACGAGCTTGATACAAGCACCGGGCATATAGTTTTCTATTTTCCGTCAAAAGAATCTCTGCTTGCCGAACTTGTTGAAATGCTATGCGATTTTCAATGGAAACTGATAAAGAAAGAAGCAGATGAGGGTATGAGTTCGCTGCTTGCCCTTTGCTTTGAACTGATGACAATGGCGGCGGCTTGTGAAGAAAGCGAAGTTGCGAAAGACTTTTTTATCTCGTCATATCAGAGTCCGAAATGTCTTGAAATTATTCATAATAACGACACCGCAAGGGCAAAGGAAGTTTTTGCGGAATACTGTCCCGATTGGACAGACGAACAGTTCAGAGAAGCGGAAATTCTTGTTGCAGGCATTGAATACGCAACGCTGAATGCCATTGATATAACCGTACCGCTTGAAACACGTATTTCGGGTGCGCTGAACGCAATTATGATGATTTACAACGTGCCCGAAGAAATCCGCAGGATAAAGATTGATAAGGTTCTTGCAATGGATTACCGTTCAATCGGCAAACGCATTTTCAACGAGTTCAAAGAATACGTTGAAAAAGAAAATGCTTTTTAATTACGTTAATAATTTGTATTTACATACAAAGGAGGAAACCCTATGAAAAAAACAAACAAACTCATAAGCATACTGCTTGTATTGGCAATGCTTCTGTCGATGGCACCTCTGAGCCTCACGGCAAGTGCGGCAGATATTGAGGTTTATGCAACGGGAACATTAGGCTCCGGAAGCAGAACAGCGTGGACTATTTATGATAACGGATTGCTTGTAATTGACGGCAAAGGCAACAGTGTTTCTACAAAATGGGATTCTACCACAGCTTCGCCTTGGAAAGATTATGCCGACATTATCACAAGAGTAAGTTTTGTGAACTGCGAAAATTGGGAGTGCATTCCCGAATGTACATTTCGTAGTCTTTCAAAATTGAAAGATGTTACACTTCCCGAAAATATTGAAGAAATTTGTCAATATGCATTCACCGGAACTGCGATTGAAACGATTTTATTGCCGGATGGGCTTATAACGATTGGATATTATGCTTTTTCTTCGTGCGAATCATTGAAATACATCAATATTAATGATGGGGTAACATCTATCGGCTCCAGTGCTTTTTACAATTGCTCAAGTTTAAAGGCTATTTCAATCCCCGATAGCGTTACTTCGATTGGACAAACGCTTTTCCAAAATTGTACGAATTTGGAGTATGTGAGATTGAGTGAGAACGCAGACAAAGTTGGCGGTTCAATGTTTTCTGGATGTACTATGTTGAAAAACGTTTCATTGCCGGCTTCTGTAACTGTAATTGGCTCAAAAGCTTTTTCCAATGCCTCAAATCTTGAAGGTGTCTACTATCACGGCTTTAATGAGCCGACTACCTACAATCCTGGCATTAATAATGCTACCTTTTCGTTAGCACCGGATACAATGGTGATTTATGCTTCCAATGATTATTCAGCCACTACAATGGGCTTGAAGGCAAATTGGGAAAATGACGTGCAAACCGTTACCAAAATTGAGGGTCATTTCGTGAATATAGCACACACCGCCAACGGTGCCGTAAAGGTTGGTGCTTCTATTGTTCCTGCGGGTGATACCGTTACCATAGATATTATGGCTTATAAAAACTATGAGCTTGATACCATTACGGTCACGGATTCCAACGGTCAGGTAGAGTTAAGCGGAAGCGGACACAGCCGTACCTTTAGTATGCCTGAAGGCGACGTAAGAATTTCGGCAACCTTTAAATCAACTGCAACACCGCACGTTCACAGCTGGACTTATGCTGCAAACGGCGCAACTATCACAGCTACATGTGCTTATGCGGATACTTGCCACAATCCGATAAGTAAGGTTGAAATATCTAAAGGTAATACAAGCAGTCTGACTTTCCGTCCCGATAATGCAAAATATATGACGGTTTCAGGAACAATGGAAGACGTTGTTATTCCTGATTTGGTCTATACCCTGAAAAGTACGGGTGAACCGACAACACCGATTAATCCCGGAGTTTACGTAGCGAGCCTTACGATAGAAAATGTAACTGCTACCTATGAATTCGAGATAACCCGTGGAAATTTTAATTATACGTATTTCACATACACCGCACCGCAAAACCTTACATATGACGGTACACCCAAATATGCATCGGTTGTCATGTCTGAAGATTATGTACCGTATGCCGGTGAATACACAGTATATTATAATAGCGGAACAACCGAACCGATTAACGCCGGTACTTATACTGTTAAAGTTAATGTTGCAGAAAGCGACTATTTTACTGCTGGCACCGCTTTATCCGGTCGTGCTTGGCGCTTTACTATTGCTCCTAAATCTATTGAAGATTTGACTTATGAAGGTCTTGGAACAAGCTATCCAGTTGGTGCAACACCTGATGTTACTATCAAGCATGGCGATATGGTGCTTGTAAAAGATACTGATTATACGGTTGAATATGCAAATAACACCGAACTCGGCACAGCAACTATGACGGTTACTGGTGTTGGAAATTATACCGGAAGTAAAACATTAGAGTTTGAAATTGTTCCCCACACCCACTCATTCACATACTCCGCAAGCGGTGATACAATAACTGCTGTTTGCGAAAATACAGACGGCAACTGCCCGGATTCAGAGGGTACGCTCACAATTCTTGCACCTGCAGACCTTTATGCAGACGGCATAACCGCAAAAGAAGCAACTGTTGAAAACAACCTTGTTGACACTTCGGTTGCAATCAGTGAAATAACATATTCAGCCCCTTACGGCTTGCCCCCTAAAGATGCAGGCACTTATACCGCAAGCGTAACAGTCGGCGGCGCAACGGCAACGGTTGAGTTCACTCTGCTCAACTATGCCGCAAAGGTAACTGACAAGGACGGTAATAAGCTTTCGGGCTCACCGTATAAGACCTTTGCAGAGGCAGTCACAGCGGCAAGTGCAAGCGAAGGCAGTATACTCACCCTGCTTGATGATGTTACGCTTACCGAAGAGCAGAATATTCACTCCGGCGAGTTCACGCTTGATCTTAACGGCAAAAACCTGATTAACGAAAACGGCAGAGTTCTCTATATATTTGAAGAAGCCGATTTGACAATTAAGGACAGCGGTGAAACCGGCACTCTTGAAATCATGAACACCGCAAGTTATGCAATCTGTAACTACGGTACGCTTACCGTTGAATCGGGCAACATAAAGGGCGCCGGCGGTATTGACAACAAAGGTACACTTACCTTTAAAGACGGCACGGTGGAGACTGTTACCTATTCGGCAATCGATAATACCGGCACGGCTTATGTTTATGACGGCGTGCTGAAACACGCTAAATCATTAGCACTCGGAAACTATGGTACACTTTATGTTTACGATGGCGAGATTGACGGCGTTTCAAACAACGGTACTGCGTATATCTCCGGCGGAGAAATAGACTGCGACAACTATGCGGCACTCAATCTGCTTGGCGGTAAGCTTGAGGTAACCGGCGGCAGCTTCACGGGAACAGACCTTGCAAGCGGTTATTACAGCGGCACACCCTACGGCGAATGGACTGTTTACTATGGTGAAGATGCAACCCTCACTCTCAAGGGCGGCGAATTCCCGAACGGCTTTGTTGTTGCTAACACAACCGCAAACACATTCCTTGCAGAGGACTATGCTTTCTATGATAAAGATGGCAATAAGATAACCGTTGCAGATGATGCAAAGATTATCGACGGCTATGTTCAGGTTAAGGAGCGTTTTGCAGCTTCCGTAACTGATAAAGACGGCAACGAGCTTGAAGGCTCACCGTACAAAACCCTTGCAGATGCAATAACAGCGGCATCCGCAAGCGAAGACAGCACACTTACTCTGCTCGATGATATTACGCTTACCGAAACCGCCATAATCTCTTCGGGCAAGTTTATTCTTGATCTTAACGGCAAAACCATTCTTAACAAAACTGATGATGTTTTAATGGTTTATTACCATGCAAATATAACAATCAAGGACAGCTGCGAAGGCGGCACCGTTCAGACAAACGGTGCAACTTCTCAGACAATCTTCAATTGTGGTACGCTTACCATTGAAAACGGCCTTTTTAAGGGTGCCGCAGGTATTGTCACTTCCGGCACACTCAACTTTAAAAACGGCAAAATTGAAGCCGATACTTATGATGCAATCAGAAATTCAGGCACAGTCTATATTTACAACGGCAGCTTTACATCTATTGATGCAGGTGCAATAAACGTTGACACCGACGGAACTGCCTATATCTATGGCGGTGAGTTCAGCGGCTTTTGCGGCATTAGCAACAGTGGCACAGCCTATATTGAAGGCGGCGAATTCAAGGGTAACTCCTATGCTGCGTTTAATCTCTACAGCGGTACTGTTGAGGTAACCGGCGGCAGTTTCACGGGAACAGACTTTGCAAGCGGTTATTACAGCGGCACACCTTACGGCGAATGGACTGTTTACTATGGTGAAGATACAACCCTCACCCTCAAGGGCGGCGAATTCCCGAACGGTTTTGTTACTGATGAAACAACCGCAATCACATTCCTTGCAGAGGGCTATGCTTTCTATGATAAAGATGGCAATAAGATAACCGTTGCAGATGATGCAACAAAGATTGAAGGATACGTTCAGGTTAAGGAGCGTTTCGTTGCTTCCGTAACCGACAAAGACGGTAACGAGCTTGAAGGTTCACCGTATAAGACCTTTGCTGATGCAATTACAGCGGCATCCGCAAGCGAAGACAGCACACTTACTCTGCTCGATGATATTACGCTTACCGAAACCGCCAGAATCTCTTCGGGCAAGTTTATTCTTGATCTTAACGGCAAAAACCTGATTAACGAAAACGGCAGAGTTCTGTATATATATGAAGAAGCCGATTTGACAATTAAGGACAGCGGTGAAGGCGGCACGGTTGAAACTAAACACATGTATACGAAATGTATTGATAATTCCGGTAAACTCACTGTTGAATCAGGTATAATCAAGGGCGACGGAGGCATTGACAACTACGGTGTTTTGTATTTTAATGAGGGAACGGTTGAAGCTGACAACTATGGGGCGATCACAAATTATAGTGACAGCACTGTTTATGTTTATAACGGTGTTCTGAAAAGTTCAAACTCCGGCGCAGTTGAAAACAGCGGTACGCTTTACGTTTACGATGGCGAGATTAAAGGCATCACTAATTCTAACACTGTATATATTTCCGGTGGCACAATAGACCGTGATGATTATGCGGCACTTAATCTGCTCGGCGGTACGCTTGAAGTAACCGGCGGCAGCTTTACGGGTGGAGAATGGACTGTTTGCTGTACTGAAGGTGCAGCTCTTATCCTCAAGGGCGGTGAATTCCCGAACGGCTTTGTTGCTTATGAGGCAACTGCAAACGCATTCCTCGCAGAGGATTATTACTACAAAGATGCCGACGGTAAGCTTATTGATGTTGCAGATGATGCAAAAATCATTAACGGCTACGTTAAAGTAAGCAAGGGTGCTGACCTCTCCGAAGCAGTTATCACTCTTGACGAAACTCAGTTCACCTACAGCGGCACGGAGCACAAGCCCACGGTTATCGTAACAGTCGGCGGCAAAACTCTCACAGAGGGTAAGGACTATACACTCACCTTTGCAAACAACGTTAATGCAGGTATTGCAACCGTAACGGTAAGAGGTATCGGTCAGGCGGCAGGCGGTATCGCAGGCGGCGGTGAGGATATCGGAAACAGCTCGAATTCGGGTGATATTACCGAAAGCATCTACACGGGCAAAATCATCAAGAATTTCACAATCAAGCCGGCAACCGTTGACATTATCTGGGAGGGCGACAGCTTTTATTTCACAGGCAATCCCCACAAAGTAACAGCGAAATATGTTGACGTAAACGGCGATGAAAATCCCGCGGCAATCACACAGAACAAAACCAACACCGAAGTCGGCAATTATATTGCAACCGCAACGGTTGACGATTACAACTACACGGCAAACTCCGCAACCGCAAAACACGCCTATGAAATCAAGTGGTATGACGGTGCACCTGATGCAACCGTAAGCGGTGAAAAGGGCGAAAACGGCTGGTATACAAGCGAAGTAACCGTAACTGCTCCTGAAGGCTATGCAATCAGCACTTTGGCTGACGGCATCTACGGCAGCGAAGTCATCTTTGGAAACGAAGAAAAGGCGGTTTATTATCTCAAGCAGACAGAAAACGGTTATATCGCAAAGGTTGAGCTTGGCGAAATCAAGTGCGACCTTGCAGACCCCGCAGCCGAAATCGTAATCGACGAATATAAGTGGACTTCAAGCGCAACCGCAATTTCATTCGGTCTGTTCTTTAAGGAAACAAAGGCGTTCAGCATTTCTGCATCCGATTCCGAAAGCGGCATTGCAAAAGCTGAATACTTTGTTGCAACCGAAAAAATCACAGATTTCGGAAATATTGAATGGATTGAATATACAGGTGCAGTCAGCATCAGTCCCAACAGCAAAAACATTATCTACGCAAAGGTAACTGATAATTCGGGCAGATATGTAATCGTAAATTCCGACGGTATCGTGCTTTATACCGACAGCACACTCGACACCACTTTCAAGGATGAGATTGTTTACGTTCTCACCAAAAACGCAAGCCAGTCATTCAATCTCAACCTCAACGGCAACACCGTTGCTTACGTTAAGATTGGCGAAACCGTTCTCGGCACGGAAGATTACGAAGTTCTCGGAAATATGATTATAGTTTCATCCGATGTTCTTGAAAATCTCGCAGCAGGCAATTACGCAATCACAGTCGGCGTTAATCCCTTGGGCGAAGCCTATGTTGACGGCGATGCTCCTGCAGAGGTTATAATTCCTCTTACTGTTAAAAAAGCTGATGTAACGATTGAAATTTCCGATTTCGGCAAGGTTTATGACGGCAAGCCCGTAACTGCAGACTACAAAATCAGCAAATCAAGCGATTCCTCACCTGCAGTAAGTAACATTGACTATAACGAAACCGTTGAGTTCAAGGCGTACGGCGCAGACGACAGCACCTATACAACCGATGTTCCCGTAAACGCAGGCGAATACACGGTCAGAATCACTGTTGCCGAAACAGATAAGATTAATTCTGCCGAGGCAACCGCAGATTTCACAATCGAAAAGAAGTTTGTAACCGCCACCGCAACCGCACCCGACAAGGTTTATGACGGAACGGTTAACCTTGACTTTTCAAAGGTGGTAATCACTTTTGACGGCATTGCTGACGGTGATGATGTTTCCTATGAAATTATGGGCGGTGCATATGTGAATTCAAACGTTGCCGAAAAAGTCATAGTTGCTGTTTCGTATGACGTCAGCGGCAAGGATGTATCAAATTATGAGTTCCGTTCCGGCGCAACTATTCCCGAAGCAAAATATTACTCTGTTATGACCTTTGCATCAATCCTCGCAAAAGATATCTCCGACGGCTTCATCATTCTCGGCGAACCTCTCACCTATAACGGCACAGAGCAGACTCAGACCGTTGAAAAGGTGCTTCCGACAGGCACAGCTCCCGAAGCAACCTACACCGTAAGCGGCAATAAGGCAACAAACGTCGGCGTATATCTGCTTACTGTAACAGGTACGGGCAACTTCACAGGCGAAGCAAAGATTGCTTATGAAATTGCAGTTGACGATGACTGCATTTCTCACCTTGACCGTGTGGAAGATAACGGTGTGATGAAGTGGAACGTTAAATCAACCGACAGAGAAAGCCTTGAATATGTTGTTGACCAGCTCAATAACGCAGTTACAGACCTTGCAGATTCAGACAAAAAGGAAGAATGGGCAGGTATCAAAGAAGGCTGCGAAGATATGCTCCGAATTATCAACAGCGTTGAGCTATTCATTGCAGACGTTGAAGAAGACTATGCAGAGTTTGATATCGAAACCGTCAAATCAAGCGATGTTCCCGCTCTTGATGAGCTTGTCAGCAAAGTGAATGAAATCAAGGACCGCTACGGCTTCAATCTTACCGACGAAGAGGCACAGAAGCTTGAAGATATCCTTGACGGCGTCGAAAAGCTTAAAGCGAAGATTGACGAAACAGCAAAGGAAATTGAGAGAATTGAAAATACAGTTGGTGGCTACAACGAAGAAACTGTCAAGTCCTCTGATGAAGAAGCAATCAACAAGCTCAAAGAGGACATTCAGTCTCTTATTGACAGCGGTAACGTAACCGAAGAAGAAATTGCAGGTCTTGAAGAAATCAAGACTGATGCAGATGCTCTCACCGATAAGATTGATGAAACTCAGACCGAAATTGACCGCATCAACGATGCAGTTGCGGGCTATGATGAAGAATCAATCAAATCAACCGATAAAGAAGCAATCAACAAGCTTAAAGATGATATTCAGGCTCTCATCGACAGCGGTAACGTAACCGAAGAAGAAATCGCAGGTCTTGAAGAAATCAAGACTGATGCAGATGCTCTCACCGATAAGATTACCGAAACAGAAGAAAAGCTTGAAGAAATCAAGGGTATCGAAAACAACTACAATCCCGAAACTGTTTCAAGCGAAGACAAGGCAGCTATCGAAGATAAGATTGCCGAAATTGAAGAGGTAAATCCTGATAATCTCACCGATGAGCAGAAGGCTGAATATGATGAAATCAAGGCAGGCTTTGAGGCTCTTCTTGAAGAAATCGCAGCAGCAGAAAAGGCGGTTGCAGACATCGGTGCAGAACTTGAAATGTTTGACGAAGAAAGAGTTACAATCTTCTGGGAAGATGATATTGAAGCTCTCAAAGCAAAGATTGATGAACTCCTTGCAGATGAGAATATGGGCGAAGCGGAAAAAGCAAAGCTCAACGAGTACAAGGCCCAGGCTGAAAAGCTCATCGAAATCATCAACACACCCGTCAAGTATTTATCACTCCGTTTCTTCTACTTCATCTGGGATTCACTTCATTGGCTCTCATCTCGCGTTATATTCATCTTCAACTGGATTGTAGCAATGTTCTGATAATCAAATAATCACCAAAGCCGACGGAATAACCCCCGTCGGCTTTTTGTGAATCTGCATACAGACAAATTGTATAATAGTTTTAATTATAAACATTCAGAATGATTAATTTTTTATTTTATGAATAATTATATGTTTGTAAACATATACTAATAAATTAACCATATCGATCCATTAAATTGACCCGTTACAGACAACATTGACACAGTCGGAAAACTACATTTCCGCTATGCTGAATCTCGAGAAACGGCTTGACTGAAACCCTTACATAGTGAGTAATTTGCCGACTTTTAGGAAAAACCGTTTGTATTGCAGAAGGCTTCGCAAGACGTTACAGGTAAGAAATAATTAAAAATCTGTTTTATATCCTCTGAGAATCAAGTGATTTTCAGAGGGTTTGCTGTAAAAAACCAAAGTGAGCAGAGAAAATGCGACGTTTTTGTTGACATTTTATTTATGAAATATTATAATTATAATGTATAATTATATATAAATAATAGTATCTTGTCCGATTTCATATCAGAACAAAGAAAGGAAGTAGTATTTATGAACAGTAAATCTACAAGCAAGGCATTCCGCAGTGCAGTTGCAGTGATGATGGCATTCCTTATGGTGATGTCAACTTTTGTATTTGCTTCTGCAACAGATGTGAGTGCTTTGGCGTCAGATGAAATTTCTTATAAGGATCCCAGACTTGAACTTGATTTCAATAATAACTGGAAGTTTCATCTCGGTGAAGAATCGGGAGCTTATGCAAAGGCATATGACGATTCTGCGTGGGAAACCGTTGAGTTACCCCACGATTTCAGTATTATTCAGGAGTACACGACAACAGGTACCGATGCTGAAAGCGGAGGTCTTCCCGGAGGTATTGGTTGGTACCGCAAAAAGTTTATTCTGCCAACCGAATACAAGGACAGGCGAATCATACTGAATTTCGGTGCAGCATATAACCACACAGAGGTTTATGTCAACGGAACTCTCGTTGGCGAAAACCACTATGGCTACAACTCTTTTTCATTTGACATAACGGATTATGTTGACTGCAACGGCGTTTCGGTTAACTTTATTTGCGTCAGGGTTGAAAACAAGTTCCCTTCAAGCCGTTGGTATTCAGGCTCGGGTCTTTACTCTGATGTTACTATATCTATTTTAAACCCTGTTCATGTTGACCTTTACGGAACACATATTACAACTCCAAACCTTGCATCTTCAAACGGTTCGGATGGTACTGTTAATGCGACTGTTACTCTTGCGAATGATGATGCAACAGCAAAGACTGCGACTGTTACTGTAAAGATTATTGATGCTTCAGGTGCAGAGGTCGGAACTTCCGCAGAGACTGAAATTTCTGTTCCGGGTTCATCAAAAAGTGAAGTGACCTTGCAACCCTCTCTTTCAACTCCTGCTCTTTGGTCGCCGAACACCCCTAATCTTTACACACTTTTAACAACAGTCACACAGAATGGTGTTGTTGTTGACGAGTATAAAACAAGGTTTGGTTTTCGTTGGATTAACTGGGATGTGGAAAGAGGCTTCTATCTCAACGGCGAGGCTATGAAGCTTGAAGGTGTTTGTATGCATCATGACCAGGGTGCACTCGGTGCGGTTCAGGAATATGATGCTTTATACCGTCAGATGTCAATCATGAAAGATATGGGTGTAAACACTGTCAGAACAAGCCATAACTCCCCCTCCGAGACTCTTCTTGATATATGCGACGAACTCGGCATTATGGTTATGGATGAATTCTTCGACGGCTGGGACGGACCTAAAAACAACAACATATATGACTTCAGCGAATATTTTGATACGGAAATTGAAGCCGATAACAATCTTATCGGTAAGGAAGACAATCAGCTTTGGTATGAATTTGTTGTTAAGCAGACCGTTAAACGTGACCGTAACAGACCCTGTGTTATCATCTGGGATGTCGGTAATGAGCTTAACGAAACTTCAGGTACCGCTATTAATACAAGTAACTTCGGTACAATTGCTCAGAATATGCGTACAATGCTTGATGCACTTGACGGCACAAGACTTATCTGCGACGGTAACAACAGAAGAAACATCACAAGCGGCTTCAACTATGAAGTTGAAAAATATATGAACCTTATCGGCGGTAACTATGCTCCTGCAACGTGGATAGGAATGCAGAGTGAAATCGCTTCTCATGCCGATGCGGTTACAGGGACTACAGGTAAGCCCTTTGTAATGACGGAAACAGCCTCTGCTCTTTCGACAAGAGGTAACTACTCACAGGTTAAGAATAATTCCGTTCTTCATATGACGGCAGATTCAAACAAACATATCACCGCTTATGACTCCGCTTGCGTAAGCTGGGGCACAACCGCAGCGGGAACCTGGCACTACATAATCACAAACGACTGGGTATCGGGCGAGTATGTATGGACCGGATTTGATTATATTGGTGAGCCTACACCTTATAACAACGTTTCTTCAATGACTGCGGGCAATCCCAATTCTTCATATTTCGGTATCGTTGATACCGCTGGATTTGAAAAAGATACATTCTATCTTTATAGAAGCTGGTGGAATGAAAACTCAGACACGCTTCACATTGTTCCCGGCACTTGGGATGCATCAGAGCTTGATATTGACAGCAGCGGTATGGTTGACGTAGCTGTTTACAGCAATGCAGATAAGATTTCGCTTTTCCTTGACGGCAATGAAATCGGTTATGCAATTGCTACTACAACAGAAACTGCTTCGGGTCATACTTATAAATCATGGACTGAAACCGCAACAAATTCTTCAGCCTGCAATACAACGGAATTCTACACCGGTGACGGCAATTATCTTTATGCTCAGTTCCATGTAAAGCAGTCTGCAGGCAGCGTGCTTACAGCAAAGGCTTACAGGCTTGAAAACGGAAGTTATGTTGAAATTACCGATACCGTGGGTACAAACAAGGTTTCTGCAGTTTCCGCCACAAAAATCTTTGCTTCCCAGTGGGGTGATACTTCCAAGACTCTCACTGCAGACGGCGACAGCTTTGCATATATAGAATTTGAGGCACAGGATGCAAACGGCAACTTTGATGCGGATTATAACGGAACCCTTACCGTTACAATCAACGGTGACGGCGCAACAATCGTTGGCGTTGATAACGGTAATCAGGCAACAACCGAGAAATTCCAGCAGCCCTCTGTTCTTTCGTCAGACAGAAAAACCGCAAAAATTCAGATGCTTAACGGTAAAGCTCTTGCAGTTATCCGCACAAACGAAAACGTCGGTGAAATTTCGATAACAACAACTGACGACAGCTCGGGATACAGTGTAAATGGTGTAACCGTAACATCTGCCGCAGAAACAGGCGCTGAGCTTTCGGACGAATTTGAAGAAATTGTTCAGCAGCCCGAAGACCTCGTTTATGTTCCCACAATCTATGATGAATACGAAGCTCTCAAAAATAACATTGCAGGTCTTGACAGCGGAGAGGTTGATTACACACTCTATAACGCAAACCCCGAAGGAACAACTTCATCAGAGGTTGAACTTCCCGAAGGAACATATATCATCACAGGTACTGATGACTACACCACAACTTATACCTACGGTGTAATGCGTCATGACCTTACTCCCAGCTCAACCTCCGGTACGCCCTCAGCATCTGCAGATGCTTGGACATTTGAAAAGGTATCGAATTACGGCCAGTCAACTCAGTATGCAATCTACTATACAGAAGCTGACGGAACAAAGAAATACATTCAGATGTCAAACGGCACTATGAGTATCGGTGAAACACCTTATCCCCTTATTGTAACAGCCACTCCTGACGGTGTCACAATCGGTGACGGCTCATATTATATTAACTACTCGGGCGGTGCACAAAACACAATCACTACATGGTCAACAGGCACGCAGCTCAAACTTTATACAGTTTCCGACGGAACATCAACGGTTTCCAAAACTGCTCAGCAGGTAACGAACACCTCAAGTATTGAAGACGGTTGGTATATCCTTACCGGTGCAAGCTGGGGCAACTACTCTGTCGGTTATGTTACCCACACAGACCATTCACAGTGGGGCCTTACCTCCAGCGGTTCAACCGCAACTCCTACCGGTTCAGAAGACGCTTGGTATTTTGAAAAGCAGTCCGACGGTACATATTATGTATATTTCGAGTCGTCAGACGGCACAAAGAACTACATTAATTTCCTCACAGGTACAGCAACAGACAGAGGTCTTGACGTTACAACAACACCCCAGAAGCTTACCGTAACTTCAAGCGGTTCAACCATAACAATCGGCGCAAACGGTCTTTACCTTGACTTCTGCGGCAACTCCAATCATCCCAACCATGTTGCAACATGGTCAAGCGGTACTGCAATAACAATGTATAAGGTTGTTGAAGAAACTGTTTCAAACGGAACAGTTACCGAATTCACGGTTTCTGCAGACGGCGAGCTTGTTCCTCCCGTTGAAGACGGCGGTTATGTAATTTACAACCTCAGCTATATTCTTTCAAACGAAACCAAAACAAACGGCTCAAATACAGGTGTTGTAAGAGTTGCCGAAACTCCTGTTTCCAATGTTATCACAACAGAATCAGCTTATGAATATACATTCACAAACGTTGACGGCACAGTAAACAAATATTATATTCAGAACAGCGAGGGCAAATATCTTTCTATGGGTTCGGGTAACGGCACCGTTACCTTCTCCGATTCGCCCGTTGAGCTTACCGTTTACGGCAGAGATGACGGAACAATCTTTGTTTATAACGGCTCATATTTCCTTGATAACTTCCAGGATGCCAACGATATGTTCTCCTGCTGGCAGTCAACAACGAGTGCAACAGATACAAACCGTATTTTCAGACTTTACAGAAACGAAAGCGGTGCATCAAGCGGTGTAACGTCGGATGCAAAGAAGGCTCTTTATGCGGCTCTTGCGGAAGGCGTCACCCACGCCCCCGGAGTATATTCAACCGAAAGCTATCAGTCACTCTTCGATGCACTTGAGGCTGGATATGCCCTTTATAACAATGCAGCCGCAACTGATGCTGAGCTGACTGCCGCAACAGATGCAATCAACGCTGCAATTGCAGGACTTTCCATTGAATTCAAGTATATTCCTTCAACTATTTATAAGTACGGATATAATCCCTCAGCGGATTCACCCTACTCTGTGGGTGGTGAGGCATATAATGTACAGACCATTGCTTCATTGAAGGCGATGATTCTTGCGAACGATAACCTTGTGGCACAAATTAAAGAAACCATAGGCTATGACACAAGAACTGATTGGGGCGACGGTATGGCAGACGCTGCGCTTGAGGATGCGGTTGATGCTTATGCCGAGATTTATTCACTTCTGTTCACGAGCTATCCCGTAACCAATGGAACTGAATTCAGGAATGCTACCATCAACAAAACTGCATGGAACAGATGGACAAAGGAAAATACGCAGGGTACAGGTGAGAATAAGAACGAAGGAGCTTCCGTTCAGGGCCTTTTCAGTGCGCTTCTTGTTGACGGCTTACCTGCAGACCATGCGGATTACACATCACTTCCTTATGCCAATAAAGTTCCTTCAAACGCAAATCACGATTCATCTGATGGCTATAACCTGACAATTTATACAGCCGATTCCTCAACATCGGAAGAAGTAAATCTTCCCGTTCTTGAAGGAATGAGCGTGCACATCAACGATATGTTTGCCAAGGAAGAGGTTCTCTCAAATGACACAACTCAGGGCTATTCAAAGTTCTATTGGGATCTCAGCTTCCCGTTTGTTGTAAGTACAAACGAATACGGTATAAATACTTACAATTATTCAAGCTCAAACGAAAGCTATCTTTTCCAGGCAACCTATGATGATGATACAAATACCGCAACGGCACAACTCACTCCTGTTGAGGATTGGTCAATAAATCTTGCAGGTAAAGGCGAGGGCAAGGGATTCTTCCCCTTCAACTATCAGAACAACACAACTACCCTTACAGGTGAGAATGCCGTTTATCATTTCGGTATGTCATTCACAACCGATTTCTACATTCCCGTTGCAGGCACATATGCTGACGGCGAAGACGTTATCTTCAACTTCTCCGGTGACGATGACGTGCTTGTTTATATCGACGATGTGCTTGTTCTTGATAACGGCGGTCTCCACGGCAAGAGAGGTGCAAGCATCAACTTTACCAATGCATCGGTTACTTATCAGTATGCAATGGATGTTGCTGAAGGCACGGTTAAGAGCACAACTGAATACGGAACAACCTATACCTACGGCGAAGCCAATGACGGCATCAGCGCCGATAACCTTGCTGCACTTGCAAAGCTCAATGAGGTTCGCACGGACGGAGATCACCACACCTTTACTTTCTATTATCTTGAAAGAGGTTCAACCGATTCAAACTGCGAAATCACCTTCAACATTCAGCAGGTTTCAGAGGATGTCAAGCTCAATAACCAGACTCTTGTTATTGACTACGGTCACCCGGTAACCTATGACATAACCGATAACAACTATATTTCAGAGGCTGCACAGACAAACGCTGCAACTGTTGAATATGTAGGTATCACAGCATCAAACACAAATCTTGATGAAATTCTTCGGTTTGATCCGCCCGATAATCTTACCGGTGTATTTGATGAAAATAACACGGAATTTGATGTTCTTGGCCTTAATTTCGGTAGCTGCACCGTAAATTCAGACGGTATTTTAACATTTACACCCTCAACAATTAAGTTTACGGGCAGAGATTATTTCTATTCTTGTGCAAAGGTTACCAATGACCCCACCTATTCTTCAGACACAGAATATTATCAGTACGAAAGAACGGCGTTTATCCCCGCAACTTCAATCTATTTTGAAGATAACTATTCAAACGGCATTTCATTTACCGACGGTGCAACAGCTTCGGGATTTGACAATTCAAGCTATGAATACGGCGTATGGAAAACAGTCGGCACAGAAACCGCAATGACTCAGGCTGCTGACCTTGCAGACGATGATTCCGCAAATCCCTACGGCTACGACCCCGCTTATGATAATTGCACAACTTACAGTGCATATTCAGCTCACATTGTTTCGGTCAGTGAAAAGAATAATCCCAATTCAAAAATCAGTGGCGGCACCGGCGCATCATGGCCCACAATGGAATTTGAATTCAGCGGTACGGGCTTTGATATCATAAGCCTTACAGACAGTAAGTCAGGCGTTTTCTATCTTGATATCTATGATGAAACAGGCGCAAGAGTCGGCAAGAAGAGAATCGTTGATAATTATTATGGCTACAGCTACGGTAAGCTTTATGCAGACGCAAACGGCGAAACAACGCTTGAAGAAACCGCAGTTCCGTTCTATAACAGTATTCTCGGCACAGTTACAACGTCAAAGACTTATTACGCAGTAAAAGACGGCAGTGCTACTCAGACAGTAACTTATTACGATGTTTCGGGCAACGGCTACACCGAAACTCCCACTTATTATGATGCTGACGGTAACTTGACAGAAACAGTTACCGAAAATCCCGCTTATGCTTATAACTATGCTTACGGCTGGGTTGAAAGCGACACAGATGCAGCTCTCTATCAGATTCCCGTTATGAAGATCGACGGTCTTGATTACGGTAACTACAGAGTAGTCGTAACCTGCGCTTTCACAAATCTTTATAAGCATTATGAAACTGATGCAGACGGCAACAAGTATTATAATCTTTATATTGATGCTATCCGTATCTATGATCCTGCAGGCAAGGATGACGGCATTGCCGACGATCAGATTCTTCAGTCCTTTAAGGATGATAAGGAATCATATCCCAACTACCTTGAAATCAAGGATATGCTTATCGGCGCAAACACACTTTCACAGGATGCATCAACTCAGGGTGTAATCTTCATTGACGGTATTGCCGCAAGCGATAACGACCTTGAAATGTATAAGAAGGCAGGTCCCAACAACGAGCTTTACCTCGCACAGAATCAGGCAGTTGCCTTTGAAATTTGGGCAACGGCAGTTCCCGATGATGTTCAGATCGGTGTCAAGAGTGTCACAGGCGCACCTGTATTTACCATTTCTTACGGTGCAAATACGGTAAGTACCGAAATCAACTCTGCAACAGAAATGTACAGATCAATAAACTCTGTTCTTCCCGTAGGCGGCAAGCTTGCATGGACCAATGTTCAGGTTGGCGGTGTAACATATTACACCAGCGGTGTGGTTGTTATTCAGAATACATCTGCAGCAGAGAGCGTTCTTTCACTCACCAATATGAAGTGGACATTCACGGGCGCAGGTGCTTACGGTCACTATGCAGAGAATTATGACGAAGCAACCGAAAACCTTGTTCTTGTGTCAAATGTTGAAACCCAGAGTTATGCTTATACCGCAATGTCAATGAGATATGCAGACCTTGAAATCGGTGAAGATGATGTTTCGGTCAGCGACAATATTACCGAAAATGATAAGGTTGTTATTACCATCGAAACTTCAACCGATGTTTCATCTCTTGTTGTCAAGGATGCAAACGGCAAGCTTGTGACTCCCGAAAGTGTATCAAGTGTTGTCAAGCCTCTTGAAAACGAAGATGTCAGGGAATGGACAGTCGTTCTTTCCGAAACAAGCGCAGGCACATATACTTACACCGTTTCTGCAGCTTACAAAAACGGATACACAGGCGATAACGAGCCCGTTACAATCACAGTAACCGTTTCCGCAGTCGAAGAGGAAGAAACTACAGAACCTACTTGGCTTGAAAAGATAATCGGTTTCTTCAGAACTGTTCTGGATTTCTTTGCAAAGCTTTTGGCGAATTTCGGCATTAAGCTTGTCTGAACCGAAAGGAGGATACAATAATGAAAAAGTCATATGTAAAGCCTTTGGCTATCTATGAAGGCATTCAGCTTTCGGCGAGCGTGGCAGGCAGCTGTTCTTTGCTCGGCACGAATTCAGCTCAATATGTCTGTGCCGTTGAAGATCCTAATCTCGGTTTCTTCATTTTTGCTGAAACAACATTGGAATGCAACGCAGTCCCGCCTGACGGAGGCGACAGTGTCTGCTACGACGTTCCCGTTGCAAACTTCAATGTTTTTTCTTCGTGATTAATTATGGCAGCGGAGTTCTTCTGAACTCCGCTGTTTCCCGAAAAAGAGGATTGATTGTTTTATGAAAAATTTTTTGAAAAATTCAATAGTTTTTCTTGTTGTTTTTTCGCTTGTGTTTCTTTGTTCCTGTAAAAAAGAGAAGGAGCTCAGCAGGGAACTTGTAAACATAGCTGATATTGAAGTACCGGTAAGCACAAATGAAATTACCGACATGGAAATCGGTCCCTATAAAGCGAAAGAACCTGAAAATTCGCAGGTCGGAATTGTTGTTGACAGCTGGATGAAAATTGTCAGCATAGGTGAAACAGACGGTGTTGTAAGCGTCGTTATAAGAAACATCTCTGAAACAGATATTCAGTATGCCCTTCTCAGCGTTAATTGTGCAGATGAAGTTTTGAAATTCCCCATGACAACAATTCCTGCAGGATCAACTTCAATTCTTAAAAGTGACAGACCTGTTGCGTTTGACAAAAAATCATCTTATTACAACTGGAAAATAGAAGAAAAAACTTTTTTTACGTCAGAAATCTCACTTTATCCTGAAATATTTGAGATTATGTGCTGTGATAAGCTTATATCGGTAAAAAACATTTCAGGAGAAAATATTAACGGAGATATCTTTGTTTATTATAAAAGCATTGAAAACGGCATTTTCAGCGATGGAATAACCTACCGTGTAAGAATCAACGGTCTTGGTTCAAACCAAAAAACTCAGGTTGATGCAGAGCATTTTAAAGCTTCCGGAAGTAAGGTGATGTTTGTTACCTATGCACAGTAAGTATTATAAATTCAATGATACGGTTATAAGGGTTATCACACCCGTTAAAATCATGAACAGCGAGCCTTATTCGCAGTTTCTTTGTGATGAATGCAAAGCTGATTTTACGGTTGAATACAGTTTTTCCGAGCTTTTGCCTGAAATACCTGACAATGCCGTTGAGGGTACGGATATCACCGTTTATAACGAACGCGGTGTTCAGTATTGCTGGTATAAAAACCACGGTGCGGAAGGATGCTATGCCTGCAGAATCTTTTCGGAAAAATCAAAAAAGGTTATTCTCCTTTCTGATTTCAGAGAAAAATTATGGAACAGAGTGGTGTTTGACCTTTTGGGTTTTGAAGATCTGATGTCTGACAGACAGAAAGCTGTTATTCACGCCTCGTACATTATAAAAAACGGCTCTGCAATTTTATTTACCGCTCCGAGCGGAACCGGAAAATCAACACAGGCTATGCTCTGGGAAAAATATGCGGACGCTGAAATTGTCAACGGTGATAAAGCGATGATTTCACGTTGCGATGAAAATATTGTTGCTTGCGGATTGCCGTTTTCGGGATCTTCGGGCTTTTGCCGCAATATAACGGCACCGATTAAAGCAGTTGTCTGTCTTGCTCAGGCAAAGGAAAACAAGCTTTGCCGTCTTTCTTCATCAGATGCGTTTGTTTTGGTTCTGACCGGTTGTTATCTGCCTGTGGGTAATCCGGATTCTTCGTCAGGCGTTATTGATATCATAAATCAGATTTGTGATGAGTTGCCTGTTTATAAGTTTGAATGTCTGCCCGATGAATCATCGGTCAGAGTATTGGAGAATGAATTATGTCTTTGAGTACGGAACCGAGGTTAATACAATATCTTCATTCCAAAGGTATCGAAAAAGGTCTGCCTGTTTCTGGTACCTTCGAATTAACTTCACGGTGTAATTTTAAATGTGAAATGTGTTATGTTCACAGTGAAAACAACAATGTTAAAGAGATTTCTGCCGATGAGTGGATTTCACTTGGCGAGGAGGCAAAGAAAGCGGGAACTCTGTTTTTGCTCCTTACCGGCGGAGAGCCTTTGATTTTAAAAGATTTTGAGCGCATTTATCGGGAACTTAACAATATGGGCTTTGTATTGTCCGTCAATACAAACGGAAGTCTTATTCATAAATATCTTGACCTTTTCAAAGAAAGACCGCCGTCAAGAATCAATATTTCTCTCTACGGTTCAGACAGCGAATCATTTCGCAGTCTTTGCAAAGTCGATAAATTTTCAGACGTTATTGAAAACATCAAAAAACTTAAAGCACTTAATATTCCGGTGAAAATCAACACGGTGATTACAGAAAAAAACGCTCATTGCTGCAAGGATATAATCAATATTGCAAAAGAACTTGACGTGCAGATAAGCACAACTGCTTACGTTTATCCGCAAGCAAGGCTTAACAATGACTACGGACACAATTCCACCAGATTGCCGTATACCGATGCCGCTAAAATAACCGTTGAGAACGAGCTGTTTCGCAACGGTAAAGACGGTTTTATTCCGAGAGCTGAAAAGCTTCTTACCCCAAGCAACGGTATGCCTGTCGATACAGTCAGATGCAGGGCGGGAAGGTCGTCTTACTGGATAACTTCTGACGGTGCTATGCGTGCTTGCGGAATGCTCCCCGAGCTGGAAGCCCGACCGCTTGAAGTCGGATTTTGGGAAGCGTGGGAGAGAGTTAAAATCAAAACAAAAGACGTAAAAATGCCCGCAGAATGTCATTCGTGCCTATATTTTGGTATATGTAAGGCTTGTGCGGCAATGTGTTATGCAGAAACGGGCAAATTTAACGGGAAACCCGAATACGTTTGCAAGCTTGCTGAAGAAATCTACAGGCTGACCCTGATCGAATATAACAAAATTAAAAGCGGGAGTGAAGATTCACAATGAAAATAAACAAACAAATGGTGTTCAGAGAAGTTGCGGGTGAATATCTCCTTGTTCCCGTAGGCGACAGTGTAATCAGCACAAACGGAATTTTTATGCTGACAGAAACAGCGGCATGCATCTGGAAAATGCTTCCCGGGGCTTCTGATGAAGCAGAAATAATAACAAAAATTACAGATGAGTATGACGTCAGCAAAGAAGAAGCCGAAAAGGACGTTCTTGATTTTCTGGCATACCTCAGGTCTTTCGAAATAATTGATTGAATTTTCAAAAAATGAAAAGGAATATTTTACGACAGAGACATTGAATTCGTTATTATGAGTATACAGAAAAATCCGGATAATAAATTACATGCTTACCTTCCGTTTGTTAAGTCTGTATTTCTTTAGAATTAAATTTTTGAAAAATTTTTATTT
>JAZNBM010000018.1:0-13607 GCA_045587045.1 Acutalibacteraceae bacterium
TCATCCTGAGCCAGGATCAAACTCTCTAAAAATTATATCTAAACGGGCTTTGCCCGTTCAAATCATTCTCAGAGCTTTAATCGCTCAGATGTCTTCTGACATCTTTTCATTCTCGTTCTTCACAAGAATTACTGTTGTACTTGAAAGTACTTCTCAAATTACTCGGCAAGGGTTTTTTCTTCTTCTCGTTGTTTAATTTTCAAGGTGCGGTGCGCTGCTGTATTTCAGAGCGCTCCGATATATTACCAAATACTTTCCCTTTTGTCAACACCTTTTTTAATATTTTTTATCCTTCTTCTCAACCTCGCCGTGTGTTTCGTCATAATTCGTGAAAATTCGCCGCAACATTGTGCATAATTATTATGTAATTAATTATAATTGTTGCATTTCTCATATTTTTCAAAAAAATGGATTTTCCTATTGACAAGGAAATGAAAATATTGTAATATATATGCAGTTAGCGATGGCTAACTATTTTAAATACCTTGCAGTTAGTCTTAACTAACGCTGCATTTTCAAATCACAGCTGAGGTGATACAATGAAATCATTAAGAGACGCAAAAATCGGCAAAACAGTTACGGTAATCAAACTCCACGGTGAAGGACCGCTCAAGAGACGAATTCTTGACATGGGCATAACAAAGGGCGTTGAAATATACATACGCAAAGTTGCACCCCTGGGCGACCCCATTGAAGTTACTGTAAGAGGCTATGAACTTTCAATCAGAAAAGCTGATGCTGAAATGATTGAGATCAATTAATATTCAAAAGCGGTTTGACCGCTTTTTTCGGGCAACCGAGTTAGTGTTTGCTAACCCTGAAAGAGAGGAACACATATGAAAATCAAAATTGCTCTTGCGGGCAACCCCAACTGCGGCAAAACACTGTTATTTAATGTATTAACAGGTTCAAACCAGTACGTAGGCAACTGGCCAGGCGTTACAGTTGAGAAAAAAGAAGGTAAGCTTAAAGGCGAAAACGACGTTGTGCTGCAGGACTTACCCGGCATTTATTCGCTTTCACCCTATTCACCTGAAGAAGTTGTTACAAGAAATTACCTTGTAAATGAGCATCCCGATGCAATACTTAACATTGTTGACGGCACAAACATTGAAAGAAACCTTTACCTCACTACACAGCTTATTGACCTTGGTCACCCCGTTGTTGTTGCCATCAATATGATGGACCTTGTTCGCAAGAACGGTGACACAATTGACACCAAAAAGCTCGGTCAGATTCTCGGCTGTGAAGTTGTTGAAATCAGTGCACTCAAAGGCGAAGGCTGCGTTGAAGCAGCAAAAAAAGCTGTTGAACACGCTAGAAACCACACTCACACCGATATGCCTCACGTTTTCAACGGCAGTGTTGAACACGCACTTGCACACATTGAAGAATCAATTGAAGGTCTGGTTGCAAACAACTATCTTCGTTGGTACGCTATCAAGGTTTTTGAACGCGACGAAATGGTTCTCAAGGAGCTGAATCTTGACAAAGATTTGCTTGAACATATTGAAAAGCACATTTCGGACTGCGAAAGAGAGCTTGACGACGATGCAGAAAGCATCATTGCCGACCAGAGATATACATACATCGGCAAGGCTGTTGACAAAGCCGTTAAAAAGAAGAGAGCGAAAAACAGTATGTCGCTTTCTGACAAAATTGACAGAATCATCACTCACAGAATTCTGGCTCTGCCGATTTTCGCCGTTATTATGTTCCTTATGTATGCTCTTGCAATGGGCAACATTGAAATACCTCTTGGCAAATTCGGAGTTCTTCCGATATCAATCGGCACAATGGGTACAGACTGGGCAAACGATGTTCTCTTTGGCGAATGGGTGCCCGCTCTGTTTGACTGGATACTCACCTCGCTTCATGTCAGCGGCTGGATTTATGACCTTATTATTAACGGTATTCTTGCAGGCGTTGGCGCTGTTCTCGGTTTTGTTCCTCAGATTCTTGTTCTCTGCTTCCTGCTCGCCATTCTTGAAGACGTTGGTTATATGTCAAGAGTTGCGTTCATTATGGACAGAATTCTTCGCAAATTCGGTCTTTCGGGCAAGAGCATTATCCCGATGCTTGTTGCAACAGGTTGCGGCGTTCCCGGTATTCTTGCTTCAAGAACCATTGAACAGGAAAGAGACCGCAAAATCACCGTAATGACCACAGGCTTTATCCCTTGCGGCGCAAAGATGCCGATTATCGGTCTTTTTGCAGGCGCTGTTTTCGGCAACTCACCTCTTGTTGCTACGTCGGCATTTTTCATCGGCGTTGCTGCCGTTGTTATTTCAGGCGTAATTCTTAAAAAGTTCAAGTCACTTGCAGGCAAACCCGCTCCTTTTGTTATGGAGCTGCCCACATATCACCTGCCCTCACCCAGAAACGTTTTCCGTTCAACACTCGAAAGAGGCTGGGACTTTGTTAAACGAGCATTCACTATCATTCTTCTGAGCTCAATCGTACTCTGGTTCCTTCAGTGCTACGGTTTCACAAACGGTGTTTTCGGCGCTGTTGATGATAACAACGTTTCTCTTCTCGCTTCCGTCGGCAAGGCACTTGCCTGGATTTTCTATCCCCTTGGCTGGATGGGCGATATGGCATGGAAAGCAACCGTTGCAACAGTTACGGGTCTTATTGCAAAAGAAGAAGTTGTTATGACCTTCGGCACACTCTATAACTTCGGCGGTGAACTCAGTGAAGCAGGCGACGAAATCTGGACACTTGTTGCTCAGGATTTCGGTCCCATCAGAGCATACAGCTTTATGATTTTCAACCTTCTCTGCGCCCCCTGCTTTGCCGCTATGGGTGCAATCAAGCGTGAGATGGGCAATGCAAAATGGACAGCTGCTTCAATCGGTTATATGTGTGCATTTGCATACGTTGTTTCGATGATAGTTTATCAGCTTGGCGGTCTTATCACGGGTGAAGCAACTTTCGGCATATTCACCGTTGTTGCAATTCTTGCCCTTGCAGCACTTCTTTTCCTCTTCTTCAGAAAAGGATATCATAGCGAAGACAGCAAATCACTTGCCAAAAATGCCAAACGTAAATAATCATAAATCAAGGAGAAAAAAATGGGAGATATAATAGTTATAGCGGCTCTGGTTATAATAATAGGGCTGATTGTTTTTTCGGCTGTAAAAAACCGCAAAAAAGGCGGCGGATGCGCAGGCTGCTCAAAGTGCAGTCAGGCAAACCCCTGCTGCAGCAGTAACTGCAACCGTTCCAAATAAAACACTCATCTTTTCCTCAATAATATAAGTTCAAGAAACCCGACAACCTGCTGAATTCAGGCTGTCGGGTTTTCTTTTCGTTTATAAACAATGTATACTCTTATATCAACATCACATCCACTCGGTTTTGTCGCCGTCAAGCATAAGCAGATGTGAAATATCATTCAAAAAAGCAATCTTGTGCGGTTTATTTTTCCTGAAGTTGATTTTGGTCAGCGAAGTATTATAAACGCAGAACTTTAAGTCGGTAATTCCGTTTACTGCTCTGATTAAAAACTGAATAAATTCGCCGTGAGAAACAACCGCAACCGCACCGCCTTTATGATTTGCTACAAGCTGAGCCAAAAACTCCTCTGCTCTCACAGCACATTCGCAATCAGATTCATTATAAAGAGTAAAACCTTTTTCGGTTATACAGATATCTTTTTCGCAAAGCAATGGATCAATAATGATTTCCGTTTTACATTCACGAGCAACAGGCAAACCAGTGCGTAAAGCACGCTCAAGAGGACTTGTGTAAACTGCATCAAGCTTCACCGCAGACATTCTTTCAGCGAGTGCCTGCACCTGTTTCTCGCCGTGGAGTGTCAATGGCGGGTTCGTTTTGTCAAAGGCTTCGTCTGTTTCGATGTTGCCCATACTCTCTCCGTGGCGGATAAAATAAAGCGAGAAAAAAACATCATCATTTCTCATAATTTAACCTCATATGCAATATAAATTCAAATCCCAGCACGGAATATATGGGTGGCGGCGAAGATGAAATTTATAACCGGGGTTAATTGAATTAATAAGAATCGGAATCTCAAAAATATCGCTGAATCTGTGATAAAGTGCTATATTCAGCTTCGGCTTTTTGTTGGCAAGAGTTTCTTTTGCTCCGTTGACGGCATCAATTTCCGCACCCTCAACGTCCATTTTGATATAAGTTATCTCTCTGCCCTCGCAAAGCTCGTCAATCGTAACAGTTTCAATCTTGTCTTTGCCCTGACCGATTGCCGACTGCCTGCCGGCTGCTGAATCAAAAAGAGCCGTGCCGCCGCTTGAATAAACGGCTTTCTGCACCGCCGTTACGTTTGGCATACCGTCAATATGCTCGCAAAGCTTTCTGAAAGTGCGTCTGTCCGGCTCCAGTGCAGTTATACTGCCGTAAGTGCCGCCCGAATAATGAAGCAACTCGTCAACCGTATCGCCTCTGTAAGCGCCGAGGTCAAGGTAGTGCTCACAAGAGGTAAGCTTAAGCACGTTTTGAAATATCTCGTCTTTTGAGGTTGTGATTCTTTTGAGTGCATCAAGCTCACCGCCGAGCATAAACTCCACACAGCCTTCATAAATCCGCTTTGATTCTTCATCAAAGAGCTCATAAGCCGCTTCAAGCCTGTCCTTATATTTTTCAACGAATTCAGCATTAAAAATTTCTGTGCCGAAAACGGGCACGCAAGGCACAATCACACGGTATTTTTCCGCAAGTGAATATATGTGCTCCATAACGTCAGGAATACAACTTGCAAAAGCAACGGCAATAATAAAATCGCCCTCAAATTCACAAAGCTTTTTAACGGTAAATCCCCTGAAGCTCTGCCCTCTGACAAAAGCATCGCTAGCAGTAACACCCATAACGGGGATATCAAGACGGATGAACTCGTCAATCACCTTATCCGCACCATTGCCCATACCGTAAATCACAACGGATTTGCCGCTCATTTTAATTTTATCCCACGAAGAAATCGGATATTTCAGCACATTTTCACCGCCTTAAAATAAGCCGTCTGCAAAACAGCAAACGGCATAAGATTAATTATTGACGTCATCGTCAGTATAAGTTCTGATTACTCTGGGCATAAGGGTACAGATCATTTCATAATTAAAGCTGCCCGCAAGCTCACCGAGCTCCTCGGCAGAAATGAATTCATTGCCGTTTTTGCCCATAACAACAACAAAATCGCCGACACGCGCACCGTCAATATCTGTTATGTCAACCATAATCTGGTCCATACAAACTCTGCCGATAACAGGAGCACGTTTACCCCTGATAAGCACAACACCCTTGTTTGAAAGCGCACGCTGATAGCCGTCTGCATAGCCTATGCAAACAGTGGCAACTCTGCGCTTTGAGGGTGCAACGTAGGTGTGACCGTAGCCGACGGGTGTACCCTCGTCAATCTCTTTGATGTGGATAATGTGGCTCACAACCTCCATAGCCGGCTCAAGGTCAAGATTTGCCCTGTTGAGCTCTGTTGAGGGATAAAGACCGTATATTGAAATACCCAGACGCACCATATCATAATGCTCGTCAAGGTCAATTGCACCTGCGCTGTTGCATATATGCTTTATAGGTATATCAACGCCGATTTCGTTGAGCATTGCAATAAAGCCGTCAAATCGTTTCCTTTGATTTTCAGCAGAAGTTTTATCCGCACTGTCAGCACAGGCATAATGGCTGAAAAGACCCTCAACAACAATATTGTCAAGCTCACTTATAGCCTTGATGATTTCCGCACTTTCTCTGCAATCTTTAAAGCCTACTCTGCTCATACCCGTATCCACCGCAACGTGGATAACGGCGTTTTTGCCGAGCTTCACTGCAGTTTCGGAAATATCTTTTGCATCGGCAAGTGAATAAACGGTTGCCGTTACGTCAAGCTCAATCATTTCTTCATACTGATAGGGGCTTGTGTATGAGAGAATCAGAATCGGTGTTTTTATGCCGTTTTTGCGAAGCTCCTTTGCTTCAGAAATATCGGCAACAGCAAAATAATCCGCTCTGTCCTCAAGCGTTTTTGCAACGGCAACAGAGCCGTGACCGTAGCCATCGGCTTTAACAACTGCCATTGTTTTTGTTTCGGGCGCAAGGCACGCTTTAAGTTTATCAAAATTATTGCGTATGCTCGCAAGGTTTACACTTGCATAGCTACGGTAATAATGCATTTTATCGATGTTTTTTTCCATAAAAAACCAACCTTTTCGGTTTATTGAATCAGCGAATTAACGCCGTTATATATATTGAGGATAACCAAAAGCACCATAACGGTAACAAAGACTTTTCTTATCGGCTTATCGTCAAACTTTCTGTTGAGTGCTGAGCCGAGAAAGCCGCCTATAACCGCGGCAGGCAAAATAAAAATCAATGTTTTCCATTGGTGTGCATAAGGCTCAATGCCGATGGTTGCAAAAATTGTGATGAGCTTTGAAAGCTGTGAGAAAAAGATAATCGCAACCGAATACACGGCAGATTCCTTGACACTCATTGAGAAAAACAGTGTAAGCACCGCAACGTTTATCGGACCGCCGCCTATGCCGAGGAAAGATGCAAAGAAGCCCAGGGCAAGTCCGACGGCAAGAATTGCAAATTTATTTTTGATTTTAAAAGCAAACTTGCACTTTCCCACGTATATGCTCACCGCCGTAAGAAGCACGGCAAGGGTAAACGCCTGAATGCAGCGGATGGTCTGCTGGGCAACAAGCGTACCTGCAAAATCCATAACCTTTGAGCCGAGCCAGCCGCCTGTTATCGACCCTGCCGCTATAAATAATATGATACCGATATCAAATTTTTGCTTGCGTTTTATACATTTGCCCGTTGAAACAACCGACATTGTGAAAACCGCCGCCGCAGAGAGAAAGTCAACCTGCATTCTAGGCTCCTGACCGATAAAATCAAGAACAGGCTTGATTATCACTCCCCCGCCAAGACCAACAAAAGCGCCAAGCGTTGTTGCAACAAGTATAACCGCAGAATAAATTGCTGTCAGCATAAAAATAACAACTCCGTGAATCAGCAGTTTTTGCCGAATTTATAGATGCTCTGTGATTCGATATCAAAGGTGGGAATAATCACGGGCGGCAGACCTGCGTTGACCGTCAGCGAAGAAATCATTGTTCTTGCATACGGAAAAAGCTCCTTAAAGGTTTCTACATGAAGTTTTTCGCGCTTAATTTCGGGATTATAGCCGAAAATGCCGCACATAACCGCTTTAATGCGGAATTTATCCTTATTGTTTTTGTCAAAAATCTCAACAGTGAATTCTCCCATACAGAGATTATTGCTGCTGTATTTAACGTTGTAGGTATATTTATTTTCAAACTCTATTCTTGTGCCGTTTTCGTGTTTATTGACAAACTCAATTTCGGTTGCCCTGAAACTTTTGAATGAAACGTTGCTCATTTGATTACCTCCGCTTTTGCAATAACAATGGGAATTACGGGTTTGGAAATAGCATCGTCATTACCGAGTGTTCTTTCAACACGGGTAAAGTTATCGATAACGTACATACCCTCTGTAACAATGCCGAAAGCCGCATAAGCACCGTCAAGGCTGTAACCGCAGTCGGCATAGCAGATAAAGAATTGCGATGAAGCGGAATTGAAATCATCTGTACGCGCCATTGAAATAACGCCTCTCTGATGAGAAATGGTATTTTTGATATGACCGTTTATATAGAATTCACCCTTGATTGTTTCAGCCCTGTCACTTCTGCCCGAAAGTGTGGGGTCACCGCCCTGAGCCATAAAGCCGGGAATAACACGGTGGAAGGTCAATCCGTCATAAAATCCCTCTTCAACAAGCTTCACAAAGTTTGCACAGGTTTCGGGAGCATATTCAGGATAAAGCTCAACAATGAAATATGCACCGTTTTCCATTGTGAACTTAACCTGCTGACGGTCAGCTTTTTCGTCAACGATAACCTCTTCTTTTTCATACCCTTCGGGAACCATAAAATTCTGAATTTCAAGAACTTCGGGTTTCTCGGGTTTAATGGGTTCGGGAATTGTTGGCTTTTCAGTAACACTGTTTGCACTATCAGACGGTTTTTGGCCAATGTTTTCATTCCCGGATTTACCGCCGCAAGCAGAAAAAGCAAGAACAAATACAAGGCTTAAAGCCAAAACTTTGAGTAACTTTTTCATAATAACCTCACGTTAAGCAAAGCATTCGGCAAACTTGATATCGCCGCTGATGCTGAATTTATTTTTTGCATTTTCGGGCAGAAGGAAATAATCGCCCTTTGTAACAGGCTTTTCGTAACCTTCGCCACTGATTTTTCCGTTGCCGTCAAGAACAACGTAAATTGCCGCTCCCCTCTCAAGGCAGAAATTACCGCCGCTGAGAGTAACCATTCTTACGCCGAAGCTTGTTGTGATGCTCTCATCAATCATTGATTCATAGAGCACACCGTCTGCATTGCGAAGAACTTTGGGTTCAAGCGGAGCAGGATATCTTTTATCCATTTCAAAGCATTCAAGTGCCTGCTCTCTGGTAAGACCGAGATACATTTCTCTGTCAGAAAGCTTATATTCGCCGCACCAACGTTCGGGCTGAACCGTGAAATCCGTCGGCTCCTGAACCTCAAGCAGCAGGCAGCCATAGCCGATTGCGTGAACCATTTTGGCAGGAATATAAATGACGTCACCTGCTTTTACGTCTATTGAGCAAAGCAGCTTTTCCATTGCATCGCCGCCGTTTTCACTTGCATCGATTGCGGCAACAAAATCCTCGGTTGTCACACCGTCTCTGAAGCCGTAAAAAATCTTTGCACCGGGTCTGGTTGCAAGAATTATCCAGCTTTCTTCCTTGCCGTATTTTGAATTGAAATATTTCTGCGAAAAAGCTTTGTCGGGATGCGCCTGAACGGGTAATCTGATGGCGCTGTCAAGAATTTTTGTGAGAATACCGATATCCTCTCGCTCGCCGAGAAGCTCGGTTTTATATTTCTCAACAGCTTCGTTGAGATAAAGATCCGTGCCTTTTATTTTTGAAACGCCCTCATATTCATCGGTGCTGCCCTCGTTGAGCGCACGCACGCTTGATGCAACCCATTCTTCGGGATAAAAGCCGTCGGTTGAATCATCACCGAAGAAATCGGCAAAAAGCTTACCGCCGGTATAAACTCTGAAAACTCTGTTCTTTTCAAAGAAAACAGGCTCATTATAAAACATAATCAATCAATCCTTATATCTGATTTTCAAACAGGCTTCGGCAATGTTATTGCAATATCCGCCTGCAACAAGTGCCGAAAAAGCTGCGCCGCAAGCCGCTTCCTCTTCATAGAGAGGAATTTTTATTTCACAGCCGAATTTATCGGCAACTATTCTGCGAAGATGAGCATTTTTGCGCATACCGTTACCCGAGCAGACAATGCCCGATGTTTTTGCTCCTGCGGACGAATACATATCAAAAAGCTCCTGCGCCATACCGTCAAGCGTTGCAAAAGCAAAATCTGCAGGCGTAAAGCTGTTTTCGGATATGCCTGTATAAGCACCCCTTAAACCGGGGTTATTTCTTGTGCCGCAGAAACGGCAGTCACCTCTGATTTCCGATTCGGTTTTGCCGTCAAGCATTTTATCAAGCACGGGGTAATATGAATCAACATCAGCTCCTGCCGCTTTTGCGATTTCACGGCAAAATCTCTCAAACATAGCATAGGCTCTGCCGCCGCAGAGTGAGCAGCCTGCCGCAAGATAATTTTTACCGTCAAAAGGTCGGGTTTCAACTGATTCAGCCGTAACGGGAGAATCGCAAAGCCACGAAATCTGTGCACCTGTGCCGACGTTGATAAGAGCAACGTTTTCACCCGAAACAGAGCCGATAAAGCTCGCCTGATTATCACCCAAAGCAACACTCACGGGTACGCCTTTGTATTTGCCGCAGCAAACGAAATCAGCCGTAACCTCGGGCAGTCGGTGATTATCGGCATTAAAACGGTTATTGACCAAATCAAAACAGCCGAGACTTGCAGCGTTTGTGATATGACAAACAGGCTTAACGTTGCCGCAAAGCTGCATAACCGCATAATCCGCAATCGTACAAAGATAAACGGCATTTTCGGGAATCAGACCGTTTACTTCATTGTAAAAATCCGTTGCAAGACCGTAGCCTGCAAAGCAGCCGAGAATCTGTGCATAGCTCTTGCCGCCTTTATATTCAGCGTTTGCCCTTGCGTCCTGCCACGTATAAAGAGGGCTCACGGCAGTACCGCTTGCATCGGTATAAACAATACCGTGCATCTGACCCGAAAAGCCGATAGCCGCCGCATTCTCTGCATCAAGGCTTTCAAGAATCGAATAAACCGTCTGCATAATAACGGCAGTATCCTGAATTCTTTCATACTCGTTTTCAGTCTTTATAAATGAATTATTGGGAAGCGAAACGGATTTTATAATCTCTCCGCTTTCGGATTCGGCACAGACACCGCAGATGCCCGTTGTGCCGATATCAATACCGATTATTTTCACAAATAAACCTCCCGTTTATTCAGCAAATTGTTGTTGATTGAGGATCAAGACGTGTGATGATATCCTGCTGAATCGCTGGTGAAAGATCAAGGAAATTAACAAAAGTACCGTGGATTCTCATAATGTAAACGCCGCTCGGAGCATACTTTTTGGGGTTTGCAAGCACCTTGCGAAGAATTTCGGCTGTTGTAACGTTGACGTAAAGGTAGAAAGGTGAAACGCCCTCTTTCATCGGGTTGAAGAAAAGAGGATTGATAACCTTATCCCTGAATTCAACGCCCTTGCCCTCGTTATCTGCAGCATTGAAATATTTGGGGTCTATGCCAAGATGAGAAGCATAGCCGCCGTTCATCTTTTCAAAAGGCATTTTCATATTTGAGAGCATTCTGAAGCCCAGACCGTTTTCGGCACTGCCGTATAGCGGGTCAACACCGTAGCCGAGCATATCTCTTGAACGTCTGCCGTCGGGTGTTGCACCAACCCAGTATCCATAAAGAAGATGCGTTGAGGGTGAGCTGAAATCAGGTCTGAAAGCGTTGCCGAGGTAATTCTTTTCACCTGCAACAATGTCTGCAACCTTTGAGGCAATTTCACCTGCTTCGTTATCGACCTTTTCAATGTTGTTACCGAATTTATCGGCAGAAAGCAGGAATTCGCGAAGTTCCTCGTAACCCTTGAAATCAGCCTTGAGAGCATCAACAAGCTTGTCGGCATCCTCCGGTCTTTCGGCAAGGAGCTTATCGATTGCGCTGAAACTGTCGGCAATAACGGATACACCGTGAATCAGACAGCCGCTGCCGTTATATTTTGTACCCTGACGCTTATAATCACGGGCATCAATGCCGTTTTCAAGACCGCCCATAAGGCATGAAAGGAAAGGCACTCTCTGTGTTGAAAGTGCAACCGAAGCACCGTTAGCGGCATCGGCCATGGCATCAACAAAACGCTGAACGTTTTTATAAAATTCATCTCTTACATTTTCAAGAGCACAAGCATCACATTCAACAAGCTTTTCGCCCGTTATTGTTGAAACGCCGCCCGTGAGAGTCATTTCAAGAATTTTGGGCAGGTTGAGCCAGCTGTTTGTTGTGTTTGCGTTATCCTTGCCCATAATCAGAGGCTCCTGACAGCCTGCAATTGAAATATCAGGCAAATCTTCAGCCGAAACTCCCTTTGCACCAAGCACTTCAAAGAGTGAATCGTCATTGAAGAATGAGGGTGTGAGTGCGCCGGGTGTAAAGAGGAATCTGCCCATTTCTTCATAAAGCTTCTGAGGCGTATTCTTATGAAGCTTGACAGAAAGAATAGGCTGGGGAAGATTCATATCAAAATATGCATCCATAAGAGCATAAGTGGAGTCGTTTGTCAGGTCGTTACCGTCAATATCTCTGCCGCTTATGATAACGTTTTGTGAAATAGCCCAGCTTCTGTCGGCAACGTTGAAGAAAACAAGAAAATGCTTGAGAAGCGAAGCGGTTGTTGCACGGTCAAGACCTTTTCTGTAAGGCTCAAAGATTCTGTCGGCATTACCAACGGAGAAAGCAAACGGATTGGGTGTCTGCTCAAGGCACATTACCTGCCACATAAGGACGAAAGACTGAATAGCTTCATAAAGGTTTTCAGCTCCGTTTTCAGGCACCTTGCGAAGAGTTTTTTCGATTATTTCAAGCTGTGCTTTTCTCTCTGCCGAAGCGGTTTTTGCCTGTTCTGCGGCAATGTCTGCATATCTGTTTGCAAGAATGATTACGCTTTCAAGTGCAATTGCAAAAGCCTTATAGCCGTCACCGCTCTTACCTTCAATCTTTTTAAGCATTTCTTTAACGCCGTATTTAACAGCAAAGCGCATATCGGGAATAAGGTGACCCGTTACCTGCTCAAAGAAAAAGATAACTTCCTTTGTGTAGCACTCGTTTGCGGCATAAACTTCGCCGAGCTTAACTGCATATTCGGTTTTTGCAAATTCGTTTCTAGCTTTTGCAATTCTCTCCGCATTGAATTCACCGTTTGCTTCAATATCGCCGAAAACAGCGGCAGGGTCGCAGTAACCGCTGAATTCTTCAACCTTGAATGAGGGGTTGATGAGTGCGTAGCTTCTGGCAAAAGCATCGTCCTGTGTACCTGCAAAAAGCTGATAATCGCTTAAATAAAGCGGAATTGTCTTTATGATATCACGCAGAATGAGAGCTTTTTTGACCTCTTCATTTTCCTCAGCATATACTTTTGAAAGCTCAAGCTCTTTTTCTTTGGCAATGAACCAGCCGTCAAGACGGTTACCTGCTCTTTTTTCTGCAAAAAGCGCCTTTGCCATTTCCGTAATTTTTTCTGCATTGACTATGTTAAACATATAAATCTCTCCTTTTATGTGGAAACAGTTTTAAGTCCGTGTGATTCAAAAACAAGTCTGAATTCTTTGATAATATCAGGTGAAACAAAGCCGTTTTCAATTGTGTATTTACCCTGCCATTTATCCTTTCCGAATTCGTGATAGGCAAGAAACTCAAAAACCGCATTGTCTGTTTTGTGCTTTGCAAAATAATCTGCAAAGGCTTCGGGATTGACGTTGACACCGTTTATAACGGGAATTCTGATATGAAGCTGTCTGCCCGAATCAAGAAGCGTTTTGATGTTTCGTTTAACCTTTTCGAGCGAAGCGCCTGTCCAAAACTTATGCTGTGCATCGTCAAAATGCTTCATATCAACAATCAGATAATCAACGTGTTGTGCTATTTCGGAAAGCCTTGAGGATGACCCGTTTGTTTCGATGCAGGTGCTGATGCCGTTTTCATTGAGCAGTTTAAGCAATTCAATCAGCTCATCTGCCTGAAGAGTAGCTTCACCGCCCGTGAAAGTAACTCCGCCGCCGTCAAAAAACATCATTCTGCTTCGCAATATTTCATCAAGCATTTCGGCAACGGAAATTTCTTTTGCCTTTGGATTCTCAATGGGAATGCTGTCTGCGTTTGAGCACCATCTGCAGGCAAAGTTACACCCCTGCAGGTGATAAACAAGCCTGTTACCCGGCCCGTCTTGCGAATAATTAAATCCCTTGTTAAGCACTTTCAAGGTCAACACATCCCCATAATAATCTAATATATAATTTTAAAACAAATGTTTTTATAAGTCAATATTTTTATATATAAAAAC
>JAZNBM010000019.1:0-55699 GCA_045587045.1 Acutalibacteraceae bacterium
CTGCGCTTATCAGATAACACAGTGGTTCCACCCCATCTGCGTTGACGGCAGTGTTCAGGTTGGCGAAAGAACAATCGGCATCAAGCAGATTCACGTTGAAGAGGACGCAGGCAAGCTTGTTCACGATGAAGCAACAAACACGTCGTTTGTTGACTATAACCGCACAAGCGTTCCGCTTATCGAAATCGTAAGCCGTCCCGACTTCCGTTCTTCCGAAGAGGTTATCACTTACCTTAAGAATCTCAAGTCGAGCCTTCAGTTCGCAGGCATTTCCGAATGCGAAGAGGGCGCAATGAGATGCGATGTAAACATTTCCGTTCGACCCGAGGGTTCAGAAGAATTCGGTGTTCGTTCCGAAATCAAGAATATGAGCTCACTCTCCGAAATCAAGGATGCAATTGAGTTTGAAAAAGTTCGTCACATCGATGCCATCGAGCGCCATACAGAAATGCTTGTTCAGGAAACACGTCGCTGGGACGACGTTAAACGCCGCACCTTCCCCATGAGAAATAAAGAAACTGCTGCTGACTACCGCTACTTCCCCGACCCCAACCTTATGCCTATCGTTATTGACGACGAGTGGCTTGCTGAAATCAGAGCAAGTATGCCTGCAACCGCAGACGAAAAAGCTCTGCGTTACGAGGAAATGGGCATTGCCGCAAAAGAGGCAGCCGTACTTTCGTCAGACAGAAAACTTGCAGATACCTTTGATGCCGTTGTTGCAAGCGGCAGAAGCCCCAAGGTTGTAGCAAGCTGGATTCTGACTGAGTGCATGGGTCAGATGAAGCGCCTTGAGCTTGATTCGCTTGATATTGACACAGCGAAGCTTGCAAGAATCATTGAGCTTGTTGAAAGCGGCGAAATTACCCGTGCGGCAGGTAAAAAGGTTCTTTCCGCAGTGTTTGAGAGTAATGTTGAGGTTGATGCGTATTGCGAAGAAAACAAGCTTAACGCCAAGGTTGACGAAGGCTTTATTCTTGAAACAGTCCGCAAGGTAATTGCAGAAAACGAAAAGATTGTTGCCGACTACAAGGGCGGCAAGGTCAAGGCTCTGCAGGCACTCTTCGGTAACGTTATGAAAGAGCTTCGCGGCACAGGCTCACCCGACGTGATCAGAGCTATGCTTGAAAAGGAACTTAACTGAGGTTCTGCTCACACAACGAAGAACAAAAGAAACAAAATAATAATAAGCCTGCAGGAGCAACAAAGCTTTTGCAGGCATTTTTTTATTGTAATTTTTATTTGTATATGCTAAAATAAGTTATATATAAGCAAAAACGAAAAAGGTGTTAAAATGAGCAACGAAAAATTCAACGAAAATTCTGCAAACGATTCCGTGCAGGAAAACAATATTCAGGCGGATTCATCTGAAAATAACACTTCCGCCGATGCCGCTTCCAAAGAAAATACTTCTGCAGAAAACGGCGGCAAATCCAAAAAAGCAAAAGGCAAAAAGAAGTCAAAGAAAAAGCTGATTATCATTCTTCTATGCCTGCTTTTGCCCGTGCTCATCGTGCTTGGCTCGGTTGGCGGAGTGTATTTTTCACTCTGGTCAAAATTTAATAAAAATGCCTACGTTGACGAGCCTATAGTTGAGCGTCAGGAGGCATATGTTGAGCCGCCCACAGATCCGCAGGCACCCGAATGGGAAAATGCAGAGCCCGGAGAAGACGATATCGGCAGAGACTTTATTGCTCCCGGTCAGCCGATTCCAAATAATGAAGGCGGTGGCGGCGGCTCCGACTATAAGGGCGATGCCTACGACAGAAACGCATCTTTCGGCAGAAGCCCCAATGCAAAATCCGTTTACGGCAAAACACCAGTCTACAAGGTAGCAAAAAAAGACCCCAACATCGAAAATATTCTCATCATCGGTACCGATTCACGTGACGTTACGCGCGAAAGAGGCAGAAGCGATGCACTTATTGTTCTTTCATATAACAAAAAGACAAACGAAATCAAAATGATTTCCATTCTGCGTGACTCACTTGTACCCATTGAGGGTCACGGCTGGAGCAGAATTAACCACGCATATTCTTGGGATGGCGTTGGTCTTTGCGTAAACACCGTCAACGAGCTTTTTGACCTTGATATTCAGCGCTTTGTGGTTGTTGATTTCAACGGTGTTACCGATTTCATTGACAAAATCGGCGGCATTGATATGTACCTGACACAAAAAGAAGCGGATTATATCAATAATTATTCAAAAGGCACTCTTAATCTTAAGGAAGGCATGAATTATCTCAACGGTGACAGGTCGCTTGTTTATATGCGAATCAGAAAAATCGACAGCGACTTCAAGCGCACCGAAAGACAGAGAAAGGTTATTGAAGCTGTTGCCAAAAAGATTGTGGCTGAAAAAAATCTTTCCGAAATCCTTGACCTTACGGAATTTGCTTTTGGTCTTATCAAAACAAACATTTCTTTCCCCGAGCTTACGGGCGCCGTCACAAACATTGCAACCGTTGCGCTCAAAAGAGGAATTGATATTCAGACCCAGCACGTGCCTTACAGCGATGCCTATCAGTATAAATATTATAACGGTATGGCGATTGTTTCGTTTAACATTGACGATGCTGCAAGACGAATGCATAAATTCATCTACGGCTGATTTAAAAAAACTCCACAAAAAGGGGAATGTTTATGCTCACTCCAAACGTTGATCTCAACGGTAAAACAGTGCTCGTAACCGGTGCGGCAGGCTTCATTGGCTCAAACCTTGTTATTGAGCTTATGAAAAACGCAAATAACATTAAAATTGTCGGCATTGACAATATGAACGATTATTATGACGTTGCCATCAAGGAATACCGTCTTGCAGAAATCGAAAAACTTGCCGCCGCAAAGAGCGGTTGCGAATGGATTTTTATAAAAGGCAGTATTGCAGATAAGCCGCTTATTGATGGGTGCTTTGAGAAGTACGGCATTAACGTTGCCGTAAACCTTGCCGCACAGGCAGGTGTGCGCTATTCCATCACAAACCCTGATGTTTATATTGAGAGTAACCTTATCGGATTTTACAACATTCTTGAGGCGTGCCGCAATCACCCTGTTGAGCATCTTGTTTATGCAAGTTCTTCAAGCGTTTACGGCTCAAACAAAAAAATCCCTTACAGCACGGATGACAAGGTAGATAACCCCGTCAGCCTTTACGCTGCAACAAAAAAGAGTAACGAGCTTATGGCTCATGCTTACTCAAAACTTTATAATATTCCCTCAACGGGACTGCGTTTCTTCACCGTTTACGGTCCTGCAGGCAGACCTGACATGGCTTATTTCGGCTTCACAAACAAGTTGAGAAACGGCGAGAAAATTCAGATTTTTAACTTTGGTAATTGCAAAAGAGATTTTACCTATGTTGACGATATTGTTGAGGGTGTAAAACGTGTTATGCGGTGTGCACCTGAAAAAGAAAACGGTGCAGACGGTTTGCCTATACCGCCTTACAGGGTTTATAATATCGGCAACAACAGCCCCGAAAATCTGCTTGACTTTGTTGATATTCTTCAGCAGGAGCTTATCAGGGCGGGGGTTTTGCCGGCTGACTATGACTTTGAGGCGCACAAAGAGCTTGTGCCCATGCAGGCAGGCGACGTGCCTGTAACCTATGCGGATACCTCGGCGCTTGAGCGTGATTTCGGATTCAAGCCGTCAACCTCACTGCGTGACGGTCTGCGCAGGTTTGCCGAGTGGTACAAAGAGTTTTATATGTGACAGAGGTGCAGGAAAATGGACATAAAAAGATATGCAGTCAAGCAGGGTTTTGTTATGCGTGAAATCGCAGGTGAGTTTATTGCCGTGCCCGTGGATTCCACCTGCGGAAACAATATTGTTGTGCTCAACCCCGTGAGCAAATTTCTTTGGGAAGAAATGAAAACCGCAAAAACCTTTGACGAACTGGTTGAAGCGATGCTTAAGGAATACGGTATTGAGCGTGCAGAAGCGGAAACCGACCTCAAGGATTTTCTTGCCCAGCTTGAAAACGGCGGATTGATTGAGTGAGGGAGGATATGTGCTTATGAGTTATGATATCGCTTCTGCTCAGGTAGCTGTTATTGTGCCTGTTTATAACGCAGAGGGCACCATTGAGGCGACCGTCAAATCAATCTGTAACCAGACGCATAAAAACCTTGAAATTTTGCTGGTTGATGACGGATCAACCGATAACAGCGTAAAAATCTGTGATAAGCTTGCGCTTGAGGATAGCAGAATTAAAGTTGTACATAAGAAAAACGGCGGAGTATCTTCGGCAAGAAACGAGGGTATCCGTCAGGCAGGCTCGGAACTTTTGTGCTTTGTTGATTCCGACGATGAGATTGAAGCAACAATGGTTGAAAAGCTGGTAAAATCGCAGGCGGAAACAGGCGCACAGCTTGTTGTTGCAGGTCTTACGGAGTATCACAAGAAGCTGACCAGAACTGTTTGCGAAAAAGAGTGGCTGTGCGATTTTTCAGAAGCTTCCGATGAACGGATTACCGAAATCTGTGGCAAAAGCATAATGCCTTTTACCCACACAAAGCTGTTTTTTAAAAGTGTATTTACAGAGAACAACCTGTCTTTTAACGAAAAACTTGTGTGCGGCGAGGATCATCTTTTGGTTTTTCATTATCTCAACTGCATTGAGAAAATTCTTTTTGTTGACGAATCGTTGTACCATTATCATTGCTACAACGCAAACGGCGCGACAAGATTTTTTCCGTTATTCGGTCAGATTGAAATATTTAAGGCAAAAATTGAGTTCGTTCGCAAAAATGCAACTCAGCAGGCTTACAAAGAATACTGCGCCCGTTATGCTTTGACAAACCTGATTGCAAGGTTCCGATATCTTGCCAAAAGGTCAATCAAGAATTACGCTGAGCTTGAAGAAGCTTACAACGCTTATTGGGAATATATTTCGCCGTATACCGAAAACACGCAGGTTTTTGGCGGAGAAAACGAAAAATGGTTTGTTGCAAATAAGGAAAAACTGCTGAATAAAAAAATAAAGCAGCTTTATTCCGCTGCACGAAAAGAGACAAAGAAAAAGAGCAAAAAAATGCGCCACATCGAAGAGTTTTTTGCAATGTCATTCAAAGAAAAAATTAAGTATATCAAGAAAAAGCTTTGATGAATCAAACAAGGGACTTCAATTAAGAAGTCCCTTGTTTTTTATCAGTATTTAATTGACTGAATTATTACTCTGCTGATGCCGAAGAGGTTTTTAAAAAACGAAATAAGCTTTTGAAGAAAACCGCTTTTGACATTGATATTCTGCGTATCGCTTATCTCTTTACCGTTACCGTCGGTTACGGCTTTGCCGCTTGCATCAACAAGCTTTGCAGTGACAGTGACGTCTGAATCGGATGCAAGCTCAAAGGTTGTGCCCTCGCCGCTCTTTAAGCCGTTGATGTACCAGAATATTCTCATATCCGCAGTTGCGTTTTTGGTTTCTGCGCGCAGTCGGAGAATATCGCCGTAGTTGACTGTTTTTTCACCAATGTTATTTTTGATTGCGATTTCGGGCAGATACACGGTTATTTCTGCTGTTGCGGTGTAAAAACCGTCTTTGCTTGTAACGTTGAGAGTTGATTTACCTTCCTTAACGGCGGTTATAACGTTGCCTTTTATGCTGATTGCGTTGCCGACGGCAGTCAGCACGTAGCCTTTATCGGATGCGTCAGCAGGGTAAACAACAGGCTCAACGGTTAAAGTGTCGCCTGCCTTAAGGGTGTAGCTTTCAGCCTCAAAACCGATTGATTTAACGTAAACGGTGTTATCGTTTGCGAGCTTACCGAGTTTCGGTACGCCCCAGCCGTACCAGGTATCTTTGCCCTCAATTCCAAGGTCCTGTGCGCATTTTTTCAGAGCCGCTCTGACCTGATTTGTGTTGCAGTAAGGATTATTGCTCAAAAACATTGCTGCTGCGGCTGAAACATAAGCGGCAGACATTGAAGTGCCTTTAAGAGCTGTAAGCTCACCTGCAGCATTGTAGCCGATGATTCCGTCGCCCGGTGCGGCAAGATAAATCTCACTGCCGAAGTTTGAAAAATCGGCGCAGAATTCACCCTGTTCATTGACTGCACTGACGGTGATTGACGTTTTGCAGTGAGAGGGACAAAAATCCACGGTGTCGGATTTTTTATTGCCTGCACAGGTTACAAAGGTAACGTTATTGGCTTCTGCATAGGCAACAGCTTCCTCAAAAGCTTTGCAGTTTGTGAGCGGTGCGCACAAACTCAGGTTAATAACGTCTGCGCCGTTATCAACGGCGTATTTAATACCGTTGATAACGTTTATCAGCGAGCCTGTTTCTGTCAGGAGCACTCTGACGGGCATAATCTTAACGGGCATACTGTCGGTGCAGTCTGCAACTATGCTTGCAAGAAAAGTGCCGTGGCTGTCAGTGCTCAGGTCGTTTGTTGCATCGGAATCGTTATCATAAAAATCGTAGCCGTCAATAAGCTTGTTTTTGAGATAGTCAATATCTGCACAGCCGCTGTCGATAACGGCAACGGTTATTTCTCGCAGAGGATTGCTTGCCTCGGCATAGATATCGGCTTCAATCGCATCGGGTCCCCAGCAGAGATTTGCCTGCGATTGCTCAAGTGCTTCGGTATAAACGGGCACGTCACGCTCCGCAAACGAAACGGCGGAATTATGCTCAAGGGCATCAAGTGCGGCAAGCAGGTCGCTTTCACTCTCAAAGCTAAGCACAAAAGTTCCGTTTTCGGCAAGAGCCGCTTCTTTTGCAAACGGAAAAGCGAAATTTGATGTTTCCCTGCGAAGTTTGCCGATGATGCGAAGCATTGATGCTGTATCGTCTTTGACCATTTCTGCCGTTCTGACGGCAAAATCGGAGTTGCTTATTGCGGCGGTTGTGTTTGTCTGCGCCGTTGCGCCGAGCATACCGAATGTGCCAAAGCACATCATTGCCGCCAGCAATAATGAAAATATTTTTTTAGTCATATTATCTCTCTCTTTCAAACAGCCGCAGCTCTGAGTAGATATCTATTCGCTCGGAGGCTTCTTTTGCCACTTTATTGGGTCTGATTTTCGGACGTTTTCCGAAAAGCGAGCGGATAATGTATCTGCCGCCAAAGAATACCCAGCCGAACGGGAGAAGAATCTTGAATTTTCTTGCCGCTTTCCAGTTTTTATAAACAATGCTGTTTGCTGAAATAAAAAACTGGCGCAGCATAGAAACTTTTCTTTCATTTTTGCTTGAAATCAGCAGGCTTTCGTGGCTTCTGTCTGCACTTTTCTGTCCGAAATTACCGCCGATAACAATATCAATCAAAATATAGTCGGCAAGCTTTTCATCGGCATCATTTGCCCACTCAATGCCTTGCAAACCAAGATATTTGCCGCAGATAAAGGTCATTGTTTTTGCAAATTCCCACAGACCGATATCTTTGATCGGCTTTTCAAACATTTCAAGAAATTTTTCTTCGCCGAGCGAATTCACAAAAACCGCCCAGTCGCAAAGATGGCGTATGCCAAGACCGTCCCCCGTCAGGTGATGGCACATATGAAGCAGAATGATGAGCCCGTGATGAAAAGCACACGGCACGGTTATTTCGCCGAGCTCGGTCTGCACCGTTTCGGCACGCTCAGTGATATCTGCAAGGTATTTGCGCACCTTTACGCCTGCCTTGCCCTGCGGTATGCCCGATGGTTGAAAGTGCATTTCGCATCGGCAGACCTTGCCGAAATAAACGTCGTGCACATCGTGGCTTTTGTCAGAGGGCGCATAGCCGTTTTGCCTTAAAACTTCGTTGGCTTTTTCAAAATTATCCGTGTCAACAAGAAAATCAACGTCGCCCATTGAGCGCATAAGTGCATCGGGATAATAAAGGGCAGAGGCAAAGCCTTTGAGGATTGTGCAGGGGATACCTGCGTTTTTCATAATCCTGCAAATACGCACGTGCTCAAAGTCAATCTTTGCGTTTTCGGCAAGGGATTGCGAGAGCTTATTGATGATGTAAAGATACTTTTCGCTTTTCGGAATTTTTGTTTCGGATTTGTGAAAAGCCATCAGCATAACTGCCTGAGCGTATGCTTCGCACCAGAGCGCATTCATATTGCCTTCGTTAAGGTCAATTTTGCGCTCTGCTTTGAAAAGATTATTCGCAAGAATATCAAGCAGTATTTTTTCGTGCTCTCTGAGCTGAGCCTTTTTGATGCCCATTAATTAATCACACTTCTTCAAAAAACGTATCGGGTTTGTTGGGGTCAAACTGCTCGTTTGCCCACATAAGGGTAACAAGATTTTCTGTTTCGGAAAGGTTAATTATGTTGTGCGTAAAGCCCGGCAGCATATGCACAGCCTCGGGTTTTTCGCCCGTAACACGGAATTCAAGCACCTTATCCGTGCCGATTTCTCTTTGCTGAATGAGTGCCGTGCCCGAAACAACAATAAAGAATTCCCATTTTGTGTTGTGCCAGTGCTGACCCTTTGTAATGCCGGGGTTGCTGACATTTACGGAAAACTGACCGCAGGAGGCAGTTTTAAGGATTTCGGTAAAGCTGCCCCGTGCATCGCAATTCATCTTAAGAGGGATGCTCACCTTATCCTCGGGGAGATAAGAAAGATAGGTTGAATAAAGCTTTTTGGCAAATGAATTGTCGGCAATTTCGGGCATAACAAGAGTTTCACTCTGCCTTACAAAGCTGTCAAGATGCTCCACAATCTGACCAAGTGTTACCTTATGAGTAACGCTGAAGGTGCAGAAATTGCCGCTTTTTGTTTCGTTACCCTCAAGTGCATTGAGCATCTCATCAACAAAATCGTCGATGTAAAGCAGTTCAAGTTCAACCGAAGGGTCGTTGACGGTTATGGGCAAGCCGTCTGCCTTGTTATGGCAGAAGGTTGCAACGGCAGAGTTATAGTTTGGTCTGCACCATTTGCCGAAAAGGTTGGGCAGACGGTAAACGAGCACCCTTGCGCCCGTTTCTTTTTGGTAGTCAAAGAGCATATTCTCTGCCGCCAGTTTGCTTTTGCCGTATTCGGAGCCTGCAAATCTGCCTTCAAGTGTTGCCTGCACCGAGGATGAAAGCATAACGGGGGCAGTGTTTTTTGCAGCTTTGAGTGCATTGAGCACCGTTTCAAGCACACCGTAGTTGCCTGCAAACTCGCTCTGCTCTTTGGGTCTGTTTACGCCTGCAAGGTGAAAAACAAAGTCCGCCTTTTGGCAGTATTCATTCAGCTCCTGCAAAGTGGAATCAATATCGTATTCAAATATTTCGTCAATAACGATTGAAGGGCGTGTTTTGTTTTTGCCCTCTTTTATGTTGCGCAGGTTTGCAACAAGGTTTTTGCCTGCAAACCCTTTTGCGCCGGTAATCAGGATATTCATTAAAACTTTCTCCAAACCATTTTATTGACTATGCCCGTGTAGCTCTGAATCAGGCGCACGATTTTGTCAGAAACGTTTTTATCCTCGTAATCGGGCACGGGTGTTGCAAATTCTGTGTTTTCGGTGAGCTGTGTTGCAGTTTCAACAGCCTGAAGCAGGCTCGTTTCGTCAATGCCTGCAAGCACAAAGCAACCTTTGTCAAGTGCTTCGGGGCGTTCTGTGGAGGTTCTGATGCAAACGGCGGAAATCGGTTTGCCTATGCTCAGAAAATAGCTGCTCTCTTCGGGCAGTGTGCCGCTGTCGGAAACAACGGCATATGCGCCGAGCTGGAGTCGGGTATAGTCCGAAAAACCGAGAGGCTCGTGCATAACGATTCTCTTGTCAAGCTCAATGCCCGTTGCTTCCAGCTTCTTTCTGGAGCGGGGATGGCACGAATAGAGAATCGGCATATCGTATTTTTGGGCAAGAGCATTAAGAGCACCGAAAAGCGAGAAAAAGTTTTTATCTGTGTCAATATTCTCCTCTCTGTGTGCAGAAAGGAGGATATATTTCTTTTCTTCAAGACCAAGCTTTGAGAGAATGTCGCTTGCGAGTATTTTATCCAGGTTGGCATTAAGCACCTCTGCCATTGGTGAGCCTGAAACGTAGGTGCGTTCCTTGGGCAGACCGCATTCGGCAAGGTATCTGCGTGCATGCTCGGAATAGGCAATATTTACGTCGCTGATAATATCGACGATTCTTCTGTTCGTTTCCTCGGGCAGACATTCGTCTTTACAGCGGTTGCCTGCTTCCATATGGAAAATTGGGATGTGCAGTCTTTTTGCGCTGATTGCGGAAAGACAGCTGTTTGTGTCGCCCAAAATAAGCAGTGCATCGGGCTTGATTTCTTCCATAAGCTCATAGGAAGCGGCAATTATGTTGCCCACCGTTCTGCCGAGATTATCGCCCACGCAGTCAAGATAGACTTCGGGCACATCAAGTTCAAGGTTTTCAAAGAAAATGCCGTTGAGAGTGTAATCGTAATTTTGACCCGTGTGAGCAAGAACAGTGTCAAAATATCTGCGGCACTTTTTGATAACCTCCGAAAGACGGATGATTTCGGGGCGTGTACCTACAATTATGAGAAGCTTAAGCTTGCCGTTATCCTTAAAATTAACGTTATATTTCATAAAATCACCTTGTGAATTGAATTTCTTCGGGTTATGCGTTGAATTCTTCGAGTCTTTCTCTTATGTAATCAAGCTCAAGAAGCTTTTCTTTAACCTGCTCAACGTTCAGAATGGCGGTGTTGTTGCTGTTGAATTCAGTCAGCTCGGCGCGTTTTATGTTGCCATCGGAAAAATATTTGTCATAGTTAAGGCTTCTGTTATCTGCGTGCACGCGGAAGAAATCACCCATATCCTCTGCTTTTGCGCATTCTTCGTTTGTGAGCAGAGTTTCAAACATCTTTTCGCCGTGGCGGATGCCGATGATTTTGATATCCTCTTTTTTTCCGCCAAAAAGCTCGCAGACCGCTTCTGCCTGTGTCCGGATTGTGCAGGCAGGTGCTTTGCGTACAAAGATATCACCGCTTTCGCACTCTTTGAAAGCGAAAAGTACAAGGTCAACCGCTTCTTCAAGCGACATAATGAAGCGTGTCATATCGGGGTTTGTGATGGTTATGGGCTGACCCATTTTAATCTGGTCAATCCACAGCGGCACAACAGAGCCTCTGCTGCAAAGCACGTTGCCGTAACGGGTGCAGCAGATTTTTGTTTTTTCGGGGTTGACGTTACGTGCCTTGGCGGTAGCAACTCTTTCTTCGAGTGCCTTTGTTATGCCCATTGCGTTGATGGGGTAAGCAGCCTTGTCGGTTGAAAGGCAGATGACGGATTTAACGCCTGCATCAACTGCGGCAGTAAGCACGTTGTCTGTGCCGATAACGTTGGTTTTGACTGCTTCCATAGGGAAAAATTCACAGGAAGGTACCTGCTTGAGGGCGGCGGCGTGAAAAACATAGTCAACGCCGACCATTGCATCACGCAGGGAGTCAATGTTACGTACGTCACCGATATAGAATTTGATTTTGTCGGCAACCTCGGGCATTTTTGCCTGAAATTCGTGGCGCATATCGTCCTGCTTTTTTTCGTCACGGGAAAAAATACGAATTTCTCCGATATCTGTTTTAAGAAAGCGGTTGAGCACGGCGTTGCCGAAAGAGCCTGTGCCGCCTGTTATGAGTAAGGTTTCGCCTTTGAAATCATACATTTTTATCATCTCCGTCAGTTATTAGGAATTTTATATTTTTTCTATGCAGGGCAAAACTGCGTTGCCCCAATCCTTGAACCAGTGTTTGAGTTTAATCGATTTTTCGCCGTGTTCAACGGTGAAGCGCAGAGCGGTTGCACGGTCATAAAACATTATATTGCCTGCCTTGTCCTCATCATATAGGATAAGGTCAACGGTATATTTGCCCGGTACAAGGTAAGACGTGTCAAATTTGAATTCAGCCGAATTTCTGCCTTTGGCGTGTTTTAATTCACCGCCGAAAATAACGCCGACGGGTGTTGTGTCGATACCGTTTATGACCATTTTCATAAGCAGTCTTTCGTCTGCATTTTCGCTTTCCCACTCAATACGGAAGGGAAAAGTGTCGCCGTATCCAATAACGCAGCTTTTGGATTCATACATATGAAGATTCTGCAGCAGGTGGCGTTGATTGCATTTGGGGTGGCGTTTTGCACCCGACGTGTCAAAAAACGTGGTGTTATCAAGATTTTCGTCCTGCATATAAACGGCAATTGCTTCTTCTGTTTCGCCCTCAAAAGCAACCTGACCGTGTGAGAGCACCACGCAACGGTTACAAAGGCTTTTGACTGTTGCCATATTGTGGCTGACGTAGAGAATGGTTCTGCCCTCTTCTTCGGCAACCTTTTTCATTCTTTCAATGCATTTGTTCTGGAAGGCGACGTCGCCGACGGCGAGCACTTCGTCCATAATCATAATTTCACTCTCAAGGTGAGATGCAACGGCAAAAGCGAGCTTAACCTTCATACCGCTTGAATATCTTTTAACAGGTGTATCAATGAACTGACCGACCTCGGAAAATTCAACAATCTCATCAAATTTTCTTTCGATTTCAGCCTTTGACATACCGAGAATCGCACCGTTGAGATAAACGTTTTCTCTGCCGGTCAGCTCGGGGTGGAAGCCTGTGCCGACCTCAAGCATACTTGTAATTCTGCCGTTGAGATAGATGTTGCCTTTTGTGGGAGCTGTAACGCGGCAGATGAGCTTTAATATTGTAGATTTGCCTGCGCCGTTTCTGCCGATGATGCCGACGGTTTCGCCCTTTTTGATATCAAAGGATAAATCGTTCAGTGCAAGAAAGCGTTCGTTTTTGCCGTGAGCCTTTTCGCCGATTTTAAGGTTAGGGTCCTCTTTGTGCCTGAGTTTTGCAAGCTTTGACTGGATTTCGCCCTTGAGCGTTGCACCGCCGATGGCACCGAGGCGGTATTCTTTTGAAACGTGTTCAACTCTTATTGCCAATTCTTCCATACCGCACCTCACACCGTATCCATAAAGGTTTTTTCAGATTTGCTGAACATCAGTGCGCCGATAACCGCAACAACAGCGGTTGTTGCCCAGCTGATGCCGTAAAACAGCCAGTCAATCTCGCCCGTGCCGAGAAAACCGTAGCGGAAGATGTTGATTGCAGGGGTCACGGGGTTGAGCATATAGATTTTGTAAATTATGCCGTTCATAAGCTGTTCGCGGCTGAACATATCGTAGGCAACGGGGGAGCAATATGACCACAGGCTCACACCGAAGCTGACAACCATTGCAAGGTCGCGGTATTTTGTGGTCAGTGCAGAGATCATCATACCGAAGCCCATGCCGAGGATTGCAAGCTGAATGAGCACAAGCGGAAACATAAGGATATATATGTTGGGTTTAAGTCCTGCATCGGTTATGAGGTAATATGCCATAAAGCAGAGCATAAACGCAAACTGGATAAAGAAACCGATGAACTGCGAAATCGCTGTTGAAATGGGCATGACAAGGCGCGGAAAATACACCTTGCCCAGAATACCCGAGTTAGCGGTGAACGTGTGGGAGGTTTCGGTCAGGCAGTGAGCAAAGAGAGTCCAGACGATTGTGCCCGAAAGATAGAATATGAAGTTCGGTACGCCCGAAGCGCCCAGACCTGCAATGTTGCCGAAGAAAACGGAGTAAACAACCGTTGTGAAAAACGGCTGAATAACCGCCCACGCAGGTCCGAGAAGAGTCTGTTTGTATTTTGCAACAAAGGTTCTGCGCACAAACAGGAAGATGAGGTCTTTACAGTTCTTAAGACCCTTTAAATCCATATTGAACGCATTGTTGCTTGCTTTGACAATAGTTGTCCATTTTTGTTCAGTCATATTTTGCTCCATAAGGTTTATAATTTTTTTATTATTGTTGCAGGAACACCTGCAACAATAACCTTGCTTTCGGTTATATCTTTTGTAACCACAGCACCGGCGCCGATAACAACATATTCACCCGTGATTTTGACACCGGGCAGAATTACTGCATTCGTACCTATCCAGCAGTGATTCCCGATATGAACAGGGGTGTTACAGATATGTGCTTTTTTACCTGTTTCAACCCAATAATCAATGTCATAACCGGTCGAAATAATTTTTGCACCGTGCGAAAGGGTTACATCGTCGCCGATTGTTACACCGCTTCTGGCGTTAATATAAACATTTGAGTTAATTTTGCACCCGTTTCCGACAACAAGATTGTCGTGAAAAGCAATTTCAGGCACACCGAACAGTTGTAAGTTTTCTCCGCAAGAAGAGATACTGTTTTTGAAAGACAGAACTCTTTTTTCTTCTTCTTTTTCGGCTTTTTTAATTTTTCTTTTATTCAGCCATTTTTTTATGCGATTCATAGATGTATCACCTATTTATGCAAATTTGTTTTTAAAAATCTTTTTCATCAGCTTGCTTTTGGCAAGCTTTCTGACGAAGGGTTTATAGATATCGTCACGAAGGTGAGCTTTGAAATAGCTGCGGTATACCGAAAGTCCGCTGCCGCCTTTAATGCCGTTATAAACCATTCTGTAATAGTTATTGAGCTTTGATGGGTCAACGTGTTTGATTGCGTTGCTGATAACGGGGTCTTCGACAACCTCATTCAGCATTTTCAGCTTTTTAAAAAAGCCGAAAGTGCTTTTTTCATATTCGTTCTGAACGCCGTTTACTGCAAAGAAGAAAGCGCAAAGATGCATATTATAGCTTAAATCCTGCTTTTTGTAGCCATCAACGTCCTCATAGAGCTTATCTATAAGAGGACGGATAAGTTTCCAGTAATTTTTTGTGTAGCCTCTGGAGAGCGAATTAGAATTATCCGAACGGTTATGATAAAGATATTCGTCATTGAGTGAAACGTATTTTTGTGCACAGAGAGCGGTTTCAAACGTAAGCTGCAAATCCTGGCTGCGGCGGAAGCCTCTGCCAAAGGTGATGTTATTATCTCTTATTAATGAAAGTCGGTAAATTCTGAGCCAGTTGCACCATCTGATAACGTCGTTTGCACCCTTGGGTGTGAGTGCGGCAAGAGAACGGGGAAGAATTTCTTTTTCGATTCTTTCTCTGTCATAAACGCCCGGTTCAAGATAATATTCGTTTTTCTCATCTTCATCTTTGTAACAATTGCAGAAAACAACGTCGGCGTCTTCTTTGACTGCAACGGTATACATACGCTCATACATATTAAGCTCAAGCCAGTCATCGGAATCAACAAAGCCTACGTATTCTCCGCTTGCCATTTCAATTCCGTCCTGACGTGCGGCAGCAAGGCCCTCGTTTTCTTTTCTGTAATAGATGATTCGGTCATCTTTAGCGGCGTATTCCTTGCAGATTTCGGAGGAGCCGTCTGTTGAGCCGTCATCGATGAAAATGATTTCAACGTTTTTTAGCGTTTGATTAACAACGCTGTCAAGACACCTGTGAAGATATTCTTTTGCATTGTAAATGGGTACAACGATGCTGACGGCAATTTTTTTTGAATCTGACATCAGTTTGCCTCCTTGGATGAACGTGATTTTTTGATTTCAAACAGTTTCGGGTAGCAGAGTAAAGGCAGACTCAGGATAACGCTGATCTTTTTTGTTTTGGCAAACTCAAAATAAACCGTTTCAGTCCATTTTGACCACAAAATGTTTTTTAGTTTTTCATGATTGAAAACCTTATACTTTTTGTTTGCTCTGATTATTGTTTTAATCCATTTTTTAAATCTTAAATCAAACGTTTTTCTGCCTGCGAGAAGGGAGAAATGGGTTGTTTCCCAATCTTCGGGCAATTCAAGACCGAGCCACGAAAGCTGCTCCGCCATAATATTTTTTGTGCATTCGTTCTGAACAGCATCTTTGCTGACGGAAACCGCCTTGCCGTGAATTCTGTATTTAAAAAGAATTTCAGATACGTTAGCAAGTCTGCCGCTTTTGCTGCATTCAACCCACATTCTGTAGTCTTGGGCAAAAATATAGTTTTCGTTATAGGTTATTCCGTTTTCTTTCAGCAGTCTGTGGTTAAACATAGCTGTGGGGTGGACGATATTGAGGTGGTTGCCGAAAAGAAGATTGATGCGATGAGTTTCGCTGTCTGGCAGTTTTTTGCAGGCAGTTTTTTCTTTTAACTTGCTTGCACCGTCACCAATCATCTCAACCCACGTGCCGCAAACAATAATGTCGGGGTTGTCAGTCAGAAAAGCAACCTGTTTTTCAAATCTTTCGGGTAAGGCTATATCATCGCCGTCCATTCGTGCAACATATTCGCCTTTTGCGATTTTAAGCGCACGGTTAAGCGATTTTGTTATGCCCAGATTTTCTTCGTTTTTAAGCAGCACTATTCTAGGGTCGTCATAAGATGCGAGAATATCAAGCGAATTATCGGTTGAGCAATCGTCAACAATTATGAATTCAAAATCTGAATACGTCTGGTTAAGTATGCTTTCTATGGCTTCACGCAGATACACCTCGGGCGTGTTGTAGTTGCTCATTATTACAGATACAAGCCCTGCTTTCAGTTCCATAGTTGTTACCATCCTATATATTTTTTGAATTTTTCTCTGACTGAGATTTCGAAATATTTTTTATTTTTGAATGCGATCCAGGCATTGAGATAAGATTTTTTGCAATCCGATGGTTTGCTTTTAATGTGTTCAAGCGTACTTTCAAGCAGATACGCGCTCCAGTCAAAATCGATTATCTCTCTTTTGCGTTTTTTGGTTTTGGCAGCTCTTAAGTATTTGAGCATAAAATAAACCGTTTCGTTAAAGTTACGGCTGTAAAGAGTTGCCCGTGTTTCATCGTTGTCAACGCCCATAAGCGAGAGGTTGTTTTCCAGAAGTTCAAACAGATATTTTGAGTTGAAATAGTCGGGATCTCTCGAATCAAAGCCGTGAGAAAAACTTTGTTCGTTATTTCTGTATTTGTAAAGAATATTCGGCAGAAGCATAATGGAGCCTGACTTTGCAAGAACGTTAAACGAGTGATAGGCATCCTCTGCAAAGCGTTTGGAGCGGACAATTTTTTCATCGGGAATATTGGCTGCTATGATTTCTTTTTTAAAAATCTTTGAACATAAAGAGCCGCTCAGCTTGCCGCCGATAATCTGTTTGTAAACATTTTTTCTTTCTTCAGCTGTTTTATGATAAGCGGTAGAGTCCGTAGCCTTTGTTTCTTTTTCGTCTTTGCCGCCAAACTGCACAAAGCCGAAACAAACGGCATCGGGATAATCAAAGTTCTCGACGCTGTGAGAAAGAGTTTTGATATAATCAGCTTCAAGCAAATCATCGGAATCAAGAAAACCGACGTAATCGCCTGTGCATTTCATAATGCCGTATTTTCTTGCGAGGAACTGACCCTCGTTTTCTTTGTGAAAAGCTATGACTCTGTTGCTGTATTTTTCTGAGTAAGCATCGCAGATTTTACCCGAAAAATCGGTTGAGCCGTCGTCGACAAGAATCAACTCCCAGTTATTGGCAGTCTGGTTGATGACGGATTCGATGCATTCGGAAATATATTTTTCCGCATTATATACGGGAACAACGATGCTGATTCTCATTTATTTTCCTCGCTTCAAAAGATTTTTGATGAATTTACTGGCTGTTTTTTTGAAAAAGTAAAGACGGATTTTAAAGAACTTTTTATTTGTCAGCCAGCCGTATACTTTGCGATTCACTTTGTTTTCATAAGGATTGTTTGTATCTGCTTTTGCTTCTTCGGGAAGCATTGAGCCCCAGTCAAAGTTAAGAATGGCTTTTCTGTCTTGCACAGCAGCGTTTTCGTAATACCGCCTGAATATATACATAACCTCATCAAGCCAGCGCGCGCTGAGCTTTTTGCGGTATTCTTCACCATCAATTCCCCATACAGGCAGCAATGTCTTTAATCTGTTGTAAAGAAACAAAGTGCTTTTTCTTTCGAGTTTATTGACGGAAACCGATCGTGAAATGCTTGCTTGATTAGTTCTGTAATTATAAAGCGGTTTGTTTATGTTTATGATTTTTTTGCAGTCAGTAATAAGATGCGTAACGGTATAGGCATCCTCCGCAATATCCTTGTCTTTGAGTTCGGTGTAGTCTATGCGGCAAGCTTTCAATATTTCGGTTTTTATCGTTTTGGTGCATAAAGAATTAATATACGGTGATGTTATCAGCAAATCATATAGCTTTATTTTTTTGTTGCCTTCAAAAGCTTCAATTTCCTCAAAAACGGAAATCTTTCGCGGAATTTTTGTGTCGTTTTCATAGTAGCAAAATGAATACATAACCATATCCGTTTCGGGATTGTTTTCAATAACGTTATCAACGGTCTCAAGCAGATCGCTTTCAACAAAGTCATCGGAATCGCAGAAAAGGCTGTATTCACCCGTTGCATTGTTTATTGCTTCGCGTCTGGCAGAGGTGTGACCGCCGTTTTTTTTGTGAATGACTTTTACTTTATGCGGGTGCTTTTTTGCGTAGGAATCGCAGATTTTACCCGAAGAGTCGGTTGAACCGTCGTCAACGAGAATAATTTCATAATTGCCTTTGTACGTCTGGTCAAGCAACGAATCAACACATTGTTCAAGATATTGCTCAACGTTATAAACGGGGACAAGTATGCTGAATTTCATTTGCTTCACCTCTCTCGGACAATGGTTTGTGCTGCTGTTTTAATCTAATAGGGCCTGCCATTGCTCCTTGTATTTATCAAATTCTTGCGAATAATCGGTTGTCTTAAGATTGTTTATCATATCGGCATATCTTTCTTTATCAGCGAGAAGAGCGGTTATGCTTTGGGCAAGCGATTCTGCCGAAATTTCACAAACAACACCGTTTTTGCCGCTTTCAACAAGCTTTTTGCCCCCGACCGTGGCGGTTGAGATAACGGGTCTGCCGAGCCTGTGCGCTTCAAGGATTGTGACGGGCATAGCCTCTTCGTGTGACGGCTGAACGTAAATATCACACGCCGCCATATAGGGATAAGGATTTTTCTGCATTCCCGTGATAACGATGTTTTCGTTCAAACCGTATTCGGCGATCAGATTTTCAAGTTTGCTTCTTTCGGGACCGTCGCCAACAAAATACCAGATAAAATCCATACCGCCGTCTTTGAGCTTTTTTGCCGCATTTACGGCAAGGTCAAAGCCTTTTACGGGCGCAAATCTGCCGCAGGAGCAGATAACGGTTTTTCCTGTTTCGGGTAAAGAAACCTCTTTGCTTTGTGAAACAAGCATTTCTCTGTCTGTGTAATTTTCAACAATTCTGATTTTGCCTTTGGTTTTGGGATACCATTCTTCTATAAGGTCTTTCTGCAGACTGTGAAGAGCTCCGATTGTCGCAAAGTTGTTTATTATTTTACCGTTTATTTCAGGATTTTCGTTTGTGCTTGTGTGATAGAAAACTATTTTTTTATCGGCATCAATACAGCTGTCAACAAAAAGTGCAACGTAACCTTGCACGTAGGCAACGGCGATGTCGAAATGAGCAGAAGCAAAATATGTTCTGCGCTCATATTCCATAGCTTTCTGACGGATTTTCTCTTCAAGAATGTTGTTAATCTTCGTTGCTTTGTCTTTTTTACGGATGAGCTTTGCCGTTGAAGCTTTCATCTGAAGCACAAGAGCGAAAGATTTTCTGTAATATCTGTTTGGGTCTTTGTTTATGATAACGTTTACTCTTTTGTCAACGAACGGCAAAAGCTCCGTTCTGTTTTTACGCAGATAAAGAGTAACGTCATATTTGTCATAGTCGATTGCTTTAAGGGCGGAGATAAGCGATTTCTGCACTCCGCCGATGGTTAGGTGGGGGATAACAAAAATCAGCTTCTGTTTATTCATTGATTTCACCTTTAATTTCTTTGGCGGGAACACCGGCAATTACAGTACCTGGTGAGGTGAAAGATTTGGTTACAACAGCACCTGCACCGATTATGCAGTTGTCGGCAATAACAACGTCGCCGATGATTATTGCGCCTGCTCCGATATCAACGTTGTTTCCGATTTTGGGAACAGCATCCTTCTGTCCTGTTTTTTTGTTGCCAATAATGTTGTTGCCGTGGAATGTGCAGTTTTCACCCACAAAGCCGTTAATAATAACGTTCGGGTGGTAGATTTTTGTACCCTTGCCGCAACGAAATGGGGCAACTTCAATGCCGAGCAAAAGAGAAAGGCGGTTTTTCTTTATGTCACACATTTTAATTTTCAGTGAAATAAGCTTTGAAATCAAAATGTTTTGGCAGTTGTCACGTTTGCTGCAAAGGAATTCATACCGCCTTAAAAGCTTAAAAAACTTAAAAAGCTTATCTTTGAAGGGTCTGCGAAGTTTATTTTCAATCCCGGGGTTTGCTGTGCCAAAGCAGGCATTTTTATCAGCCTCAAGAAAAGCAGCAAGATCTTTTTTGGATTTTACTTTAATAATGTTGCTCATAGTAACAGCTCCATCCATTTTTTTGCGGTGTTTTCAAGTGACATATCGTTTCTGATTTTTGCGGCGTTGCGTGAGAGGTTCTCGGCAAAAGCCTTGTCGCCTGCGATTTTTTTCATTGCATTGCACATTTCTTCTGCATTGCCTACCTCGGTCAAAATGCCGTTTTCACCGCTGTTTATAACTGCGTTTGCGCCACCGATGGGACAGTCAGTGCAGATAACGGGCATACCTATGGCCATTGCCTCCAGCATTGCGTTTGACATACCCTCATAATCGGATGAATTGATATACATTGCGTTGCGGATAACCAGAGAATGCACCTGAACACTGAAAGATTCAAAATCAATATAATCCGTAACACCGAGCTTGTCAGCAAGGTTTTTCGCTTCATTCAGCGAGGCTTCGTCGTCGGCATTTTGCGGCTCGCCGATGATTTTTAAGCGGTAATCGCCGTATTCATTGTGAAATGTTGAAAATGCTTCAACAAGCAGCGGCAGGTTTTTTTGCCTTGAAATGCGGCAGAACGTGGTGACGTATTTTTCTCTTTCGCCAAAATAAGGCTCGGGGAGCTTATCGTTAATGGGATTAAAGATAACGGTGCCTTTGGCGGAGATGTTTTCAGGGTAAGCGGCTTTTGCATCGATTGTCTGAAAAACAACGGCATCGGCACGCTGATAGTATTTTTTGATAAAGTTATAGCCGTAGCGTTTTTTCAGCAGCCTGTAGGGATCGGCTCTTTCCGAAACAACAACTCTGTTGGGCAGACCCTTTGCCGCAAGTAGGGTGAGGGGAATCGACGGCTGAAGAAACGAGATTATATTTGCATCGGGACTTTTTGAAATTACCTTTTTCAGAGCTTTCAGTTCGTCATAATACTGCGCTTTGAACGAAAGGTAAGCGAGGTTTGCCGGCACACTTATTTTTAGTGCTTCGGGTATTTTGCAAATCAGCGAGGCAAAGGCTCTGAAAGTGGCAACGAACAGCCTTCTTAAAGCGTTGCTTTTGCCGAAAATCTCACGCAGAACGGTAATTCTGACAGCGGAATCAAGTCCTCTGTCAACAATTTCATCTCTGTCTGAGTTGGTGAGAACAAGCTCGCATTCATAGCCGGTTTTATTAAATTCATTCAGTAGTAATGCGGCAACCTTTTCGGCACCGCCGCCCTTCATAACGGGCATAATGAACAGAAGCTTTTTGTTACTCATCACTTAAAAACCTTTTCAAATATTTTGTATATGAACCAGAATATTTTGCCGTAACAACGCATTTTCAGCGCCTTATTGCCGTGAGCGTTGTGTGCAAGTATTTCTTTTTTGAGCGTTGTGTATTCACCCTTGCATAGTTTTTGGTCTGATTTAGGAATTTTTTTAAAAGTATCAAGTGCATTATATGCGCAACGTACGGTGTATTCCGTTGCCGTAAAGTCGCCTGTTTTGCCGATTTTTTTCGAATAATCTTTGATTTCTTTATAAACGTCACGGCAACTGCGGAAGTGACGTTGGGACTTGGCTGAAGTTACTATCGAGCCGTCACGGTATCTTCTGTGGTAGAGGGTATGTTTACACTGCACCGCTTTTGTAGCTGAACAATAAACCTGATAGGTAAAAAGCATATCCTCGGAGCAATATGCAGTTTCAAGGAAAGATATTTCGTTGCTTTCAAGAAGACTGCGACGGATAAGCAGAATATATATTGCACAGTGGTAATCGCCATTTCGATGAAGCTCACCGAGCATTTCATAGCCGCATTTAGGCTCATAAGTGCCTTTTACGGTGTAGCCCTGTCTGATATTTTCACCGCTGTCGGTGAAAGAACGAGCATCAAAAAATACAAGGTCTGCGTTGTTGCTTTCAGCCGTTGTGACAAGCATCTCAAGCGTATTGTTTTCAATATAATCGTCACTGTCGAGAAAATAGATATATTTTCCGTTTGCGTTGTCAATGCCTATATTTCTTGTCTTTGACGGCCCGCTGTTTTTCTGATGAATAACCGTTACACGGGAATCTTTGTCAAGATATTCTTCGCATATTTTTCCTGAAGAGTCTGTTGAACCGTCGTCAACAAGAATAATTTCAAAATTGCCGTACGTCTGTCCGAGCACGCTGTCAACGCATTCGCGCAGATAGCTTTCAACGTTATAGACGGGGATTATTACGCTTACGAGAGCTTGATTTTCCATTAACTCAACCCTTTAATCTTTCTTTGATAACGATTAAAACCGTTGCAATGAGCTTTTTCATTTCTGAAACAAAGCTGTAGGAATAGTGCTTTTTGAAAATTTTCTGTATCTTTTTGTCAATCTCAACCTCGGCGAAAACGGGGTCGGCTATTGCTTTTGATAAATCAACACGCATTTTTTCGGCATCGTCAGATTTGCTGTGCACGCCCGATTCATCACAGCCGATGTTGCTGTTATACGAATAACGGGGATAAACCGTGAGCAAATCGTTTTTGACAAGGTGAGCGCCGAAACGCACCGACCACGAGCTGCCGTTGCCTTTTGTCTGGCGGTAAAGGCGTGTGAATCTGTCGCTGCCGTTGGAGTTGAGCTTTCTGATAAGCTTAGGTGAGCGGTAAAAATCGTCTACATCCTTTAATTCCCAGTCAACGCCCTCCCAGCGGTCTGCCCAGGTTGCCCAGGTCCAGCTGCAGGAGCGGTAAGCGGCAAAAACGTCGTGCTTATAGTAATCAGGCAAATCAATCGGCGGTGTGTAGCCTGCGATTGAGCCGATTCTTTTGTTGTTTTTATAGTAATCGAGTGCACCGTTGATATAGGTGAGAAAAAGGGGCGAAACCTTGCAGTCATCCTCAACAACAATAACTTGGCCGTGCCTGTTTATCACCTCTGTAACACCTGAAATAACAGATGCGGCAAGACCTCTGTTGACGGGGCTTTCGTTGACGGTAACAGTCTTGAAATCACCCGCATTTTTTATTGAGGCAACGGCGGCGCGCACCTCGTTGACCTTTGCTTTGCCTGCCTCATTTTTGGCTCCGTCCGAAAAGATATAAAGTTCAGACTGTTTTGCCTCTTTGCAGGCGGCAAGAGCATTATAGGTCTGCGTGAAGTGGTCTGCACGGTTATAGACGAATATTATAATCGGCGCAAGGCTCATATTATTTCTCCTGTCATCGGTTACTTAATATATCTGTATATGCATCAATAAGCAGCTGTGCGTTTCGCTCGGGGTCGTGGGTGAATAGCGCTTTTTTCTTGCCGTTTTCAGAGAGCGAGAGTGCAAGCTCGTCGCTGTCGAAAACACGCTTTAAATTCCAGGCAAGCAGCTTCGGGTCATCGTTTCTGTAAAACAGAGCTTCCTTGCCGTCTGTTGCCATATCCGAAACACCGCCAACATAAGCTGAAACGCAGGGTGTGCCGACCATCATTGCTTCGCCCAGAGTGTTGGGACTGTTTTCGATTGTTGAGCAAAGCACGTAGGCGTTGACACCTGCAAGCTTTTTTGCAACTTCGGGAGCTTTTAGCGGACCCGTGAATTCAACGTGGTCTTCGACACCGAGGTCGGTAACAAGCTTTTTGAGATAAGCGGCATAGCCTTTTTTGAGAGGAGAGCGCTTGTCATTTTCCGTGTAAGGCTTGTAGCCTGCCACGTAAACCTTTACGTCGGGATATTCCCTGATGAGATAAGGCAGAGCCATAACCACAAAGTGAGCACCCTTGAGGGCGTTATAGCCGTTACCTACGTAGATTGAGTGGCGCTGCATTTTGTCAATGCTCCATTTTTCCTGATAGAAAGGAGCACGCAGAATGCGGCTGCAGGGATAATATTTTGCCGTGGGGTTGATGGCATATGAATGCGCCCTGTCCCAGGTTGTTCTGCCGAGTATGTAATCCGCATTTTCAATTATTTCTTTTTCGGATTTCATTCTGGGCTTGTACCATCTTGTTTTGCGCAGGTGAAGAATCCAGCCTGCAAAAATCTCCGTGAGAGATTTTGAAAACATCATATCGTCGATCTGCAAGTTGCCGCACTGATAATTGTAATAACCGTTGAGAATTCCCTGCATTGAAACAACCGTAGGAATATTTTGGACTTTTGCGGCGCAGAGCATTGCTTTGGAATGAAGAAATTCTGTTCCCTCAATATGGATTATATCCGGCGAAAATGTCTCAATTATTCTCGAACAAACTGAAATCAGAGTGTTCAGGTCTGTTGAAGCTGAGTAGTTGAGGCTGAAATATTTAACGCCGTCTGATTCTTCGTAAAAGGTTTGATTCTTTTCGCATTTGCAGGCTATAGCAAGCTCAATGTTTCCGCTTTTTGAAAGCTCTTTTGCCATAGACTCGACCCAACCGCCTAGAACCTCCCCCGTAATATTAAGTCTTTCTGACAGGTTAGCGGGAATGAGATTTGCCGTCCAGAGTATTTTCATATTTTTCAGCTCCAGTCCATTTGATAATATCCTCAAACAACAGTGGTGCAACAATCAGGATTGCGCAGGTGAATGAATAAGTGAAAGAATCGGTGATCGAAACAAACATATAAGTAATCAGCGTTGCATTTGCTGCAGCAACAACAAATTTGTTGTTTGTCATACGCTTATAGTGCAGCGGTACGTGATAAAACATCATCACAAGCGCATAGCCGCCGAGCAGACCGTATTTGGAGAATGTGTCAAGCACTGCGGAGTGACCGCCGCCGTTTTCACGCCAGAGTGAACCGATAATCGGGTATCTGAAAATGTTGCGCAGGCTGGTGGAATATGCTTCTATACGCAATTCGATTGAGTCACCCGTAACACCAGTGTCCGCAGTTGGTGTTACGAGGTCGTGAACCTTTTTTGCAACGGCGGTGCCGTCGAAGGTTTCAAGAATCCAGTTTCTGAATGAGGGTACATACAGAATTGCCGCCATAACACCGACAAAAAGCAAAACGGTAACAGCCAAGGCAAGCGTTGCGCTTTTACCCCTGTAGAAAATCAGAATCAGCAGGCCTGCGACGGTAGCAAACAAGGCAATTGAATAACCGGCAAGCTCGAGAAACCTTAAGAAAGTATATGCCCAGGCGACGCCGATAACAAAAAAAGCTTTGTTGCCTTTAAAAGCTTTGATTATCCACGCAAAAATGAGAGGACTAATACAGACCTGGGGATAAATCAGGCTGTAGCCGCCTATTCCTTGTCGGAGGTATTCATAGGTTGCTTCGTCATCACGCACAAGTAATCTTGCTATAGTGTGGTCTTCAACAAGAAGGGTAAAAGTTTTGTAGTTAAAAACAGTGAGCAGAATAAGAATAATCGGCACAACTCCGCTGAGTTCATCCCATTTGCCGTCGTAAAAATAACTCATAAAGAAGCATATGACGAGCATTATCAGGGCGATTTGCTTTATCATGCTTTCAAGCTCGTATTTTTCAACGTAAACCACGATAAGCACCGCCACCAGAAAAAACAGCGCACCGACCTGCTCTTTGCCCAGATGTATGGGGTTTTCTCTGATGAGCCATATCACTACCCAGATAATGGCACAGGCAAGAGCAATCAGCCTGTAAATTGTGTCAACCTGAAAAGGAGGAGAAAGAGTCCATATAACGAGATAAAGCACGGCTATTTTTTGAAAAAAGCCGAGTGACATCACGTTTTTTGGCATATTATTCCTCCTTCCTTCTTATTTCAGCCAAAGTTCTGTTTGCTGAACGTAATTTCCGTAGTGGAAAGTATCGTCAAGTGATTTTTCAGTTTTGTTTTCTGTGCGGCAAAGCATGGCTTCGGTAATTTCTTTTACCGCAGTGCCCTTCAGCAGATTGCCTCTGCCGCTTTCTTTAATATATTTTCCCACGTCACTCACGTTTGTGGTGATAACGGGCACGCCGCAGGTAAAAGCCTCTGCAAATTTGGTGGGGAAACCTGCGTTGTTGCGCTTGTCGGAACGCCTTATGAAAATATAGCAGTCACAGCCGAGCACGTACCTGATTGTTTCGGAGTGTGAAAGCCTGCCCATAAAGGTGATTTTACCGTTTGTTTTTTCGGGAATAACAAAATTGGGATAAATATTTTTGAAATCCGCTTCGGTTATGCCGATGATGCGCAGGTGAGTGTTTTCCTTATTAAGTGAAATAAAGGCTTCAAACACCTTGTCAAGGCTCTCCTTTTTGCCGTCGGGGATACCTGCAAAGCAGAATTCAAAGGTGTCGTCGTGCTTTTTGGGTGTCTGGCGCCAAATAGCATCGTCCAAATCGATAAGCGGAGGCAGAATGAGCAGTTTTTTTGATTTTTTGTATTTTTTCCGCATCATTGAGCTTATGGCAATTATGCCGTCTGCCGTCTTGTGGGCAAAGTTGCTGATGAAAAATTCATCAAAAGCTTTGAAAAGCCTTTTGGGGAGAGACCCGTCGGTGTCTTTTGTCCACTCTGTGCAGTCATAGCAGACCTTTATATTCTTTTTTGAAAAAACTTTTTTTGCCTTGAGCAGGGTGAGCATAGGTACATTGTAAAGGATAATTCTGCAAACATCGCCGTATTCTGCGGCAACAGCTTCAATATGCTCAACATTCATCATATGGTGCAGCCACTGTGAGGTGGATTTTGGGTGAGAATGCTCAAGCATATCGTCACACCCTTCAACCGCACGCAGACCATCAAAGCATTCTTCGTTCCTTGCTGCGCCGATAAAAACAGTTTTATAGCCAAGCGCAGCAAAGATTTTGCCGTTTGAAACAACTCTGTTTGCCGAGGCACTTTTATCGGGCAGGGTGAAGCCGCCGTAATAGATTATTGTTCCCTTTCTCATAAGTTATCCTTATCTGCTCTTTCAAGCGGAGTTTTCAAGAGTTTATTATTCACACAAAGTGTTTATTTTTTCAAGATATGCGTCGGTAACGATTTTGCGTGAGAAGTTTGCTTTTATGTATTCTCTGCCTTTTTCGCCCATTATTTTTCTTTCGGCATTGGGCAGGGAAAGGAATTTTCTGATTTGGAAACACAGGGCATCAACGTCGCCGCCGTGATAGAGCAAACCTGTTTTGCCGTCTACGAAGGTTTCCATACAGCCGGGGTTATCCGTTGAAATAACGGGTCTGCCCGAGGATGCGCTTTCAAGCAAAACGTTGCTCATTCCCTCGCCGTAGGTGGAGGGGTGGATTGTTGCGTGTGAGGCGGCAACAAAGGGTTTGATATCTTTCTGGCTGCCTCTGTATTTTACAATGCCCTTTTCTTCAAGCTCCTTGAGCAGGTCTGCATAGTGCATCTCCGTGGGCTCAATGAAGCCGAGCATATTGAATTCGGTGTTGGGGTATTCGGCTTTTATGCGTTTTGCCGCTTCAATGTAATCGTCAACGCCCTTGTCGTGCAGGATTCTGCCTATGTAATTAAAAACAACTTTTTCACCCTCCTTGCCGTTGCCGCCTTCAGGGTAGGGTGCAAGGGGATATCTTTCGGGATTAACACCGGAGCCGGGAATAAGCCTGTGCTCGCCTTTGACCATTCCTGTTTCTTCCGCAAGCTTCATATTGGTTGAATTCTGAAACATAACGCAGGCGGAGCGGCGGAATGAAAATTTGAAGAGCGACATTATGAGCTTCTGCTTCAGTCCGCTTTCGTTAAGTACGCTGCCGAAGCCCGTTACGTTGCTGATAACGGGAATGCGCAGAAGCCAGGCGGCAAGGCCTGCATAAACGTTAGGCTTTGCGGTGTAAGTAAGCACAACGGATGGCTTGTTACTTCTGAAAAGCGAGAAATAATGTAAAAACAGTTTTAGATCCGCAATTATATTTGTACCTCGTCTGTCGATAACAGGGTCATCATAAAGGTATTCGAGATGGCGCATGAGCTCAAATTTTTCGCCGTCGGGGCAGGATATGAGCATTCCGTAGCCTGCATCAATGATTTCTTCAATCAGCTCCTTGCGGAAGCAATAGATATCGTCATCGTTGTTTGTAAGCAGGGCAACAAGCTGTTTTGTCCGTTCTTTTTTCATTATTAATACACCTTTCGCTGAACCTGTGCAACGGTTTTATTTAAAAACTGCAATTACGGTCAGAATCATAACTTTTATATCGTCAATGAAGCTGAATTTTTTGATGGCGGCGAGGTTATAACGCATTTTGTCGGGCAAAACAACCTCAAGGTAGGTCTTTTCAACGTTGTCTGCTGCATCGAGAAGCTCGTTTTCGTCTTTATAATAAACGCTTGCTTCTGAGGTGATTCCTGCAGGCAAAAGAAGCGTTGCCATCATTTCGGGTGTGTATTTTTCAACATATTTCGGAACCTCGGGGCGTGTGCCCACAAAGGTCATTGTTCCTCTCAAAACGTCGATGAGCTGGCTTAATTCGTCGAGCTTGTATTTGCGGATGAATCTGCCGGTTTTAGTTATTCTGGAATCGCCGCCCACAGTCAGAAGCGATCCTTTGTCAGCATCGGTGACCATTGAACGGAACTTGAAAATGCGGAAATTTTTGCCGTATTTCGTAACTCTTACCTGGCGGTAAAAAACGGGACCCTTTGAGTCGATTTTGATTGCGATTGCAAGAGCGACGAAAACGGGCAGAAGAACGATGAGCAGAGAAAGCGAAACCGCAATATCAAAAAGACGTTTGAGAATAAGCTGACCTTTCTTTTTGCGGAGAATGTCATAATATTCTCTGACCTCGGGCAGCTGCATTTCTTTTGGCAGGTCTTCCCATTTTTTAAGAATCATATGAGGTCTCCTTTCGCTTTAAATGTGCTTTCCGACAACTTCTGCAAAGTTTGTGATAACGTATTCAACCTCTGCATCGTTCAGCTTTGTGTGAAGCGGCAGAGTGATTTCGTTTTTAAAATAGTCAAATGCGTTGGGAAAATCCGCAACGTCCCAGCCGAGATTTTTATAAGCCGTCATCATCGGCAGGGGTTTATAATGCACGTTTGTTGCAATTCCTCTTTCCGCCATTTCGGTTATGATACTGTTGCGTGTTTCTTCGGTGATACGGGGGATTCTTGATATATAAAGGTGACCTGAGCTTGAGTGTTTTTTGCCGTAATGCTCAAGGTGCATAACTCCGAGTTCATCGCAGACTTTATCGTATTCCGTGATGATTTCTTTGCGCCTTGCCATAAGGTCGGGATATCTTTCAAGCTGTTTCAAGCCTATTGCGGCGGTGACGTCGGTCATATTGCATTTGTACCACGGACCGACAATATCATATTCCCACGCGCCTGCTTTTGTTTTGGCAAGTGCATCTTTGGACTGGCCGTGAAGGCTGAAAAGCATATATTGCTTATAAATGTCCTCATTGCCGATCTCATCAATGTTTTTCCAGACAGCCGCGCCGCCTTCTGCCGTTGTGAGGTTTTTGACGGCGTGGAATGAAAACGATGAAAAGTCGGCAATCTCGCCTGCGTTTTTGCCGTTACGGGTTGCACCCAGAGCATGAGCGCAGTCTGCAACAACCGCAACTCTGCCGATTGCTTCCTGAATGGAATTTGACGGGGCAAAAAGATGCTTTTTGCTTTCGGCTGCGGCATAAATCCTGTCATAATCACAGATAATGCCTGCAAGGTCAACAGGGATAATTGCTTTTGTTTTTGGGGTTATTGCCGCTTCAAGCTTTTCATAATCCATCTCAAAGGAATCGGGGCTGCTGTCAACAAAGACAACCTTTGCGCCAACGTGGATTGCCGCAGAAGCCGAGGCGGTGTAGGTGTAAGCAGGCACAATAACCTCGTCACCCTCGCCGATGCCGAGTACACGCAGATTAAGTTCAAGCGCCGCAGTTGCCGAATTAAGACAGGCGGCTTTTTCGCAGCCGCAGAATGCAGCGATTCTGCGTTCAAATTCTTTTGTTCTCGGGCCTGTGGTTATCCAGCCCGAACGCAGAGCCTCGCAGACCTCGCTGATTTCGGCTTCTGTTATGTCAGGCGGACTGAAGGGAATGTTCAGCATTTGTTGACCTCTTTCCTTTTTTGGAAATTGCAGATTCTTTTGAAAGGGATTGGTTATTGCTCACGTTTGTAGGTTGGCACCATTTTCTGAACGAGCTCGGCTACGCAGTCGCTGTTTTCGTAAGCGGCAAGCATAAGCTCTTCAAGCTCTTTCTGGAAAGCATCTGTGTCAAACTTAATCGGGTTGCCGATATGAATGAGCTTGTTGGGTGTAGTCTTAAGACCCTCTTCTTCCATAAGCTTTTCTTCATAAAGCTTTTCGCCGGGGCGTAAGCCTGTGTATTCAATCCTGATATCAACGTCGGGCTTGAGTCCCGAGAGTTTGATAAGGTTGCGTGCAAGGGTATCGATTTTAACGGGTGAGCCCATATCCAGCACAAAGATTTCGCCGCCGTTTGCAAATGCGCCTGCAAGAAGCACAAGCGAAACCGCTTCGGGGATAGTCATAAAGTATCGGATAATTTCGGGGTGAGTAACCGTTACGGGACCGCCATTTTCAATCTGGTGCTTAAAGAGGGGCACAACGGAGCCGTTTGAGCCGAGCACGTTGCCGAAACGCACAGCAACAAACTCTGTTTTTGCATCGCCCACGCCGTTGTAACCAAGTTTTTTTTCTTCTTCAAGGTGGGTAAACATTCTGGGGATATCCTCACGGCGGTTTTCTTTGATTTTTCTGTCAAATGCCTGAATAACCATTTCGCAAAGACGCTTACTCGCACCCATAATGTTTGTGGGATTTACAGCCTTGTCCGTGCTGATAAGCACAAAGCGGCTGCAGTTATTGACCATTGCGGCATATGCCGTTTTGTAAGTGCCGATAACATTATTTTTGATAGCTTCACAGGGACTGTCTTCCATCAGCGGTACGTGTTTATGAGCCGCCGCATGGTAAACGATATCGGGGTGATATTTTTTAAAAACGCTGTCAAGTCTGCGCGAATCACGAACAGAGCCGATGAGCACATCAAGCTTCATTGATGGGTATTTATCCTTTAATTCCTGCTGGATTGCATAAGCATTGTTCTCATAAATATCAAAAATTATCAGTCTTTCGGGCTGATGTGCGGCAACCTGTCTGCAAAGCTCACTGCCGATTGAACCGCCGCCGCCCGTAACAAGAATGGATTTGCCTTTGATGAGGTTGAAAACGTTGCTCATATCGGCATCAATGGTTTCTCTGCCGAGCAAATCTTCAACGGAAACGTCTTTGAGAGCGCCTGCGGTGATGCCGCTGTTTACGTACTGATAGAAATCAGGCAGGGTTTTTGTTTCGCAGCCTGTTTCTTTGCAGATGTTGACGATGTCGCGGATATTTTCTTTTGAGGCGCTGGGCATTGCGATATAGATTCTGTCAATGTTGTATTTTTCAACGCTGTGCAGAATATCGTCTCTGCCGCCTACAATCTGCACACCTGCAAAATAGCGGAATTGCTTATCGTGGTTATCGTCAATCATACAGACAACCTTATCTTTGTTTGTGCGTGTTTTCTGAATGTTATCAAGCAGCATTCTGCCTGCATCGCCTGCGCCGATAATCATAACTCTGTGGAAAGCCTGCGTGTCTGTATCGGTGCCGAAAAGGTGCGGCATTGCAGAAATGATTCTGTAAGAAAACCTTGTGGCAAGCACAAGCAGAAGTTGAAAACTGGCGCCGATAAGATAATATGAAATGGGCATTTTGCAGAAAATCAGCGTGATAAGCACCGAATGAAGAGCAGATGCCGCAACACTGCCGATTGCCGCGCGCATAAGCTCTCTGACGCTCACGTATCTCCATATGCTGTGATACATTTTGAAAATAAAGAAAACAACAAGAGTAATTACCGAGTAAAAGGGAATGAAATAAACAAACGGGTCAAAAAGCTCCTCGGGTATGGCAGAGAATCTGCAGTCGGATCTTATCCATAGTGCCAGAAAGTAAGCTGCGTTGACAATCATAATGTCAAACATCATCAGAAAGCCTGCTTTTATCTGCCAGTTTTCTATGTGAAATCTTTTTTTATTCTTTTTGGGTCGGGCTTTTTTCAAGCAAATCAAATCCTTTACTGTTTTGATTTTTTATGTTTTTTGCCTTTTCCGAGTTTTTGGCTTTCGCCGTAACCATAGCCGTATTTGCCGTAACCGTAGCCATAGCCTGAAATGCCCTGAGCCGTGCCGTTGAGCACGCCGCCGAGAATGCGGATATCGGTTGACATAAGATTATTGAGCGTGTTGCGAATTCGTGAAATTCTGACCGCATCCTGATACATCACAAAGATTGCGGCGTCTGCGTGCTGAGCAATGAATAATGCATCGGAAATCAGTCCGCAAGGGGGCGTATCAACAAGGATATAGTCATATTCGTTTCTCATTGCGGCAAACATTTCGCCGATATTCGCCGAGCTGAAATATCCGCTCTCGTTCTTTTTGCTGACCTCGGGCACAAGCACGCGAAGCCTGAATTTTTCAAGATAAGCGATTTTGTAGCTGTCGGTCACGGTTTCGTATTCAACTGTTTCGGGGTCAGTATTGAGCAGAGCAAGAATGCTCGGATGGCGGATATCGCCGTCAACAAGCAGAATCTTTTTGTTGTGGTCTGCAAGTGCAATTGCAAGATTTGTGACAACGGTTGTTTTGCCTTCGCCCGGCACGGAGCTTGTTGCCATGATAACCTTTTCATTTTCGCCCAGCGAGGAAATGAAAACGTTGCGCAGCACCCTGAATGCTTCGGGGAAGCCGCTGCTGATATCGGGGTTTGTGAAAAGCAGCGATTTATCTGCAGCCATCGCACGTTTTTTATAAACAACCTGCGGCACAACCGCAAGGGGCTCAAGAGTGAGCTTTGATTTGATATCGTTTTTGGTCTTGACCGTTTTGCGCTGAAGGATGTATGCCAGAATAAACACAAGACCGAAAGCAACGCCGACGATTGCACCCTTTATGCTCTCGCTGATAAAGCTGACTTCGTTAATGGGGGAGGTCGGCATTGTGGGGGGCTTGAGGATATCAAAGGTTATGTTGCCGACAACGTAGTGAGCAACCGCAGGGTAGTTTTCCAGCGCCGAAACAAGCACGTCATAGGTTGCCTGAGGGTCTTTACCTGTTGCGGTGATGGTGAACATATTTGAGCCTGCACGGCAGCTTGCCTCAAGGGAAGCGGGAACAAAAGGAATATCAAGGTCCTCGCAGATTCTTTCCTGAAGCAGATTGCTGGCAAGAATTGCAGGGAAGGTGGTTGATAGCACCGAAGCGGTGGTGGAATCGTAATAATAAGAATAAACCGAAATACCTCTGACGGAAGCGGCATCGCGCTGTGTGTTGACCGTGAGAGTAACGCTTGCACTGTATTGAGGAACGTAATTCATTTTCTCGGTGATTCCTTTGTAACCGCCGGCAAGCACCGCGGCGGCAACACAAACCCACCAAAATTTTCTAAACGCCTTGAGAACGTCGCTGATATATATTGATACAAACGTTTCTTTTTTGCCGTCGTTTGTACGGTTGTTTTGTGGTGTCTGATTCATTTCAAACCATTCTTTCAATTAGTTTTGGGTTATTGCAGGCATTATTTTTCTGCAAAAGCCTGAATGTCTTCTGTCTGACCAATAGCTTTGTCCTCTGCCTCGTGCTGTTTGGCAAAGTGTCCGTAATGACCGTAGTGCCCGTAGCCGTAGTGCTTTCCGTAGCTATAAGCACCGTAGCGGCCGCTTTCATCATTACCCGTGAAGCTGAAGGGCAGCAGGTTCATATAAACGTTATTGAGAATGCAGCCTGCCAGATTTGCGCTGATTTTGCTGATTGTGGTGATATGGTCGTTGATTGCATTAACGTTTACGGTATCTGTTCTGATAACAAGGATTGTTTTGTCAACATTCTGGATGATATCCGTGACAGATGAATCAAGCGAAAGGGGAGCGGTGTCAACAATAACAAAATCAAAATCCTTTTTGAGTTGTCCTATCAGCCCGGCAACACTGCTGTCTGAAATATAGCTTTTGCCTTTTGGAGCTGCGTGTGCATTAAGAGCGAGAGAAAGCGAAATTTTTTTATAGGAAATAAATTCAAAGTCTTTATATTCCGTTTTTCCGTCAAGCAGATCTGAAAGGGACTGACCCTCTGCAGGCTTTTCGCTGAAAATTTTGTAAAGAGCGGGCTTCTTGAAGTCAAGGTCGACAAGCACAACCCTGTTACCTCTGTCGGCAAGCGACACGGCAATGTTTGCTGCGCAGGTTGATTTGCCTTCGTTTTCTGCAACGCTGGTAACGGCATACACGTTGCCGTCGCCCCTCTTCTTTTTATGTTCAAGCTTTGCCGCAATCTTGTGAAAGTTTTCGGTAAAGCGCAGGCTGATAAAGGCGTTGCTGTGTATGAGCAGACCTGTTTTCTTTTTTCGTCTGATGTCGCTCAGTTTCATTCTTTTACTTTCGTGAACGACCGTACCGATGAGTTTGGATTCAATTTTTTCGTCAAAATCGGCTTCTTTTTTAACCGTATTGCGAAGCAGAGAAAAAGCAACAATCATCGCAAACGCAACCACCGCACAGCCGAGAGTGACAAGGTCAGAATCACCGTTGTCAACAGAGTTTGACGGACCTGAAGGGATGTTTGGCATACGGATGATATTGACGTTTGCGTTTCTGAATACTTTTCTTGAAATTTCGGGGTGAGATTCCAGCACCGCATTGAGCAGACGGTAGGATTTAATGGGGTTGTCGGAAGTAACGGTTACCTCAATGAAATTGGTGTTTGGCAAAACGTAAAATCCGAGCTTACCGTCAAACCATTCTTCGCCTGCACGCTCAGCGGCAAGTTCGCGAATCATAGGGTCTTCGAGAAAGTTTGTGAAAACCTTTGCCATTTCGCTGGAGAGGGTGAAGGTGGAGTAAGTTCCCACGCCGTCACTTCTGGTGGTAATCGAAATGGTCGCCTTTGATGTGTAGGCAGGCTCATAGGAGCTCTGTGTCAGCGCATAATAGCCAAAGAAGCCGATAAGCGCACTGAGGATAACCACCCAGATATTTCTGACAATGTCTGACAGTATGCTGTGCCATTCAAAGCTTAATTTATTTCTTTTCATTTATCCTGACCTCCGACAATTACGGTCATAACGCTGTGGCCTCTGTAACCGTTGGCGTCCGTGGCATAATAATGAACGTGATAAGTGCCTTCTTCGGCAAAGGTTGCGGTATAAACGCCATCTGCCGAAACAACGTTTGCGGTTGATTCAATAACAACTCTGTCTTTTATGCTTTCTTCGCCGACAGTGAGAGCGTCAACGATATAGCTGTTAAGCTCTATGCGCTGACCTGCCGATACATAAATAAGATATTCGCTGAGTTCAATTTTGGGAGATGAAAGGGGGCGGTCCTCAACGATGAGGGGCAGTTCAATTTCCGCATAGTCCCCCTTACTGTTTGTAATGGTTGATTTGATTGTGTAAATGCCTGCATCAGTGCTTGAATAATTTTCTGACGTTGTGATGATGCGGCTGGTGATGTTGCCGTCAAGGCAGTCGTTCACGTGGATGAATTCTCTGATATCAACAATTTCATACATCGAGAAGCAGAGGTTGCCCGTCACGGTGAATCTGGGTGCGGAATAATCCGTATATCTGATTTTTCTTGTAGCCTTGGCAATATTATTGTCACTGTCGCAAACGGCATATGTTACCTTGCAAACGCCTTTTTCGGTGAACCTTGAAATCGATTCAACGATAACCTGACCTGTCAGGTCCTTGTCCTTTTTATCATAAGCGGTAACGCCCGCCAGCAAATCTTCGTTGGTAGCCTTGATGCTAACGTCAATAACCTCGCCGCTGATGTTTATAACGGGCGCATTTTTGTCTGTTTTTAACGTTTCGCCCACAAAAACCGTGGCGGCAACAATGGAAACAATAACAAAAATTATTGCAACGATTATTCTCATTATTTTCATCTTTTTCACCTGAAATCAGTGGATTTTTTTGTTTTGCAGAACTCTGATGGGGTTTTCGGTCAGCAGAAGCTCCGCATATTTTTCGGAACGTATTTCGCTGACGATGTCATAGGCATCTGCCAGATAAGGTGTACGCATATAAGGGCTGTGAGCATCGCTTGCAACAAAATCAGCAAGCTCGTTTTCTATTATCGCCATTGCGGCGTAATATGCCTCTCTGCCGAAGCTGCCCTTAAGACTGCCTTTGTTTATTTGGAGCAGACATCCCATATTTTTGAGTCTGAAGGGCGCAAAAACATCCTCGGCAACAAAAGCGTATCTTTCGGGGTGGGCAACAATTGGGGTCAGACCTTCGGCGGTGAGCATCTGAACTTTTTCATAAACAGATGCGGAGTTTTCTGTGAAGCCGAATTCAACCAGCGGATAAACCGAATTATTGAGGGTGAGAAGCTTTTTGTCTTTTATAAGACTGATAAAATCGCCGTCGGCAAAGATTTCGTGACCGGGCAGGATTTTAAGCGGAATATTCTCTTTCTCGAGCCGTGCTTTGAGATCGCGGTAAGCGGTAACGTAAACCTTATCGCAGTGGTTTTTATATGACTGGGGGATATTGCTGTGGGGCGTGACTATGATTGCTCTTGTGCCGCCTTCAACGGCAAGGCGAGCCATTCTGACGGATTCTTCTATGTTATCAGAGCCGTCATCAAGCCCGTGCAGAATATGGCAGTGAATATCAATCATGGCGCACCTCCCGTGTGCTTTTTGCGGATAGTCTGTTCTGACAAAAGCGCAGACTACCCCATACTTATACAGTATATATAATACAATAAAAAGTGGCTTCAAGTCAACATATTATTATATATTTTTATTATTTTCCTTATTATATGGCAAAATCAGTCAGCGGCAGAATGTGAGCAATGGTAAGTCGGCGGAATTCTGATTTCCGAATGAAACTGTACAAAAGAAAAGCACCCGCACGGAGCTAACCGTGCAGGTGCGTAATCTGTTTTAAGTTGCGACTTTAAAAGTCAGCCGATTAATGAGGATTATTATGAAATGAAGATCTGAATGCTTGATGAGAACTTGCAATAATCCTCAAAAAGAACCGGTTCGGTACAACCCTCAAACTGTCCGAAAGCGTTGTTAATGTCATAACCCATTGAAATAAGGATATCCTTGATTTCGTTTGCATCAACAGTGCCGTTGGAGCAGTTGGGCGCAACTGTGGTTGCATTCAATGCAATAAGTGAAACTGAAGGTTTTGTGTATTTACTCATTTTTCTGCTCCTTTCTTAAAATCCGATAATTGACTTGATACGGGCAAACAGAGTTTTGAACGTTGAGATTACCCATTCGATAAGTCTGACTATCCAGCTCTTTGCTGTGTCGTCGGGTTCTTCAGGTGTTTCGGGTTCTGTGGGTTCTTCGGGAACCTCGGGTGTTTCGGGCTCTTCGGGAACAGCGGGTGTATTGGCTTCAACATCTGTTGCGGGAGCCATCATCATTGTTCTTGCTGTCATAAGGTTAATGTCTGATGACAGGGCAGCAGGTTCCACGATTTCGCTTGTAATCTTGAGGTTAACAACGGAAAGGAGAGATGCATCTGTTGCGACGTTCTGGATTGTAACCGTGCCGTTCTCGTCAATGTAATCCGTAATGTCATAATACATTTCGGTGTTGCTGGTGACAGTGAACTGCCAATTGCCAATCTTAGCCTTGGGAGCACCTTGAGCAGCTCTGAGGCTGATCATAACTCTTACACTGCCCGGAACATAGTTTTTGATTGTGAACGCTACAGCGGATGAGTTTTCTGTTTTGGCAAGATAAAGCTCATCCTTCGGACCGATTGATTCATAATCTTCTGCAAAAATATCAAGTGAACCGCTACCTGAAGATACATACGCAAAGAAGCCTGTCGCGCCGCTGAGCAAGCCGTCATACACGCCGCTTTCGTTTTTCTTGATAAGGTTATCCATAACGTTGATATACTGAGCATTTGTTTCGGAGCTGGTGTAATATTCATTGCCGTTTTCGATGGGGTTATAAACTCTGACGGAGTCAACAACGTTGAGAAGGGTTGTAACAGCTGCAGTTTCAAGAACATCTGTTGCAGGTGTTTCAGCGCCTGTACCGCCGTTGAGAACTGAATTGTCATCAAACCATACAACGTCAACTGATTTTGCCTCAAGAACGTCTTCAAGACCGAGCTCTTCAAGAGCCTTACGAAGCTCGACTCTGTCAGCGGCTGCGGTAGTTACTGTTACGTCTTCGTTGCCGTCAACTGCTTCTGTTACAGCGCTTGTGTTGAGAGCACCTGACATTGTGGGCAGGTAGGAAGCAACAACCTGAATGGTGTAGTTTGCATAGTCAAGATCGTTTTCGCTGATGATGGGAACCTGATAAAGTGTGCCGTATGCGGAGTCACCGTAGTAGGTGTCAACGATATATGACTTAACCATTTTGCCTGTGTTGTTGTTTTTGAGTGATACAACCTTAACGCCTGTGGTGGGACCGCAAACGCTGTAAAGGTCAAAGCCTGTGCCTGTGAATGTGAAGGTCAGAATCTTTGAACGCTTGTTTGTTGCGTCAACGGTTGACTGGAGAGCGGTGCCGTTTGAATAGTTGCTCTTGCCGTAGCTTGAATCGTAACCGTAAACTTCAGCTTCGTTTTCACCTAAAATGCCCTGGGTGGCGTTGGTTGCTGATGTGTTTGCGGGGTTAGTCCAAGCGGTGCCTGTTGATGAGTTGTTGATAACAAACAGGTTTTCTTCATAGAGAATGTTTGATGCGGGAACAACAATAATCTCGTCTTTGATAGTAGTTGTTACTCCGCCTTCGGTAACCTCTGCAAGGTAGTAAATTGTTTCTGTGCCGTTAAGAGCCTTTGTGGGTTTGTAAGTAACCGCTGTGCCGTTTACTGTGAACGTACCATAATTGCCGTTAATTGTTGATGCGCAGTTTGTGCCGTCAGCACTGATGCCGAGGAATTTCTTTGCGCTGTTTTCTACAGTATTATAAGCTGCATCGTTTTCAAAAGGTTTGATAACGACGGGTGTGCTGAAGTCGATAACAGTTTTGTCGCTTTCAAGCATTGCACCTTCGTTGACTACCCACTTTGACTTGAGATAAACGGCTGAAGTGTAGTTAACGGTTGCGTTGTCAGCCACCTTGTTGCCGTCTTCATCGTACCAGCCCTGGAAGGTGTAGCCCGCTCTTGTGGGAACGGGAAGTGTGCCGAAGCTGCCGCCGTATGTTACTTCATAGCTTGAATTGGGTACGTTAACGTTTGCTGCGCGTGTACCTGCTTCATAAACTCTGATATCGCTGAAGGTTACGGTGTTTGTTCCTTTGTACTTATTGTTGCCGTTAGCATCTTTGCCATCAGGGATGCCGTTGGCATCAATACGGATGACAGCTTTTGTTGCACCAGTGGGAGCGGTGAACGTACGGTCATGGTTGGGGGTGTTTGAAGAGAATCTGTTTGTGCCGTCATTGAAGTTAATACCTGTTCCGCTGACTGTTTCGTTGCGGAAGAAGATATAAACGTCCCAGTTGTCGCCTGTGATGTCGATATCAATCTTATACTGCTTGCCCGCTGTAACGGGGAATTCGGGGGATTCGCTCGTAGCTTCGCCTACGCCGTCATTTGATGTGATAGTGAAGCCGTTTGCGCCAACCTGGGTCATGGTTCCGTTGCCTACGCCGTTGATGTTCCACTTGTCTAAATCGAGGATAGTGTCGAAGTAGACGGGAATATTGCCGATTGACCACTGTGCGGTGAGGGTTGCGTTACCGTACATCTTTATGGGAACTTCGCCGGGCGCACAAAGTCCGTTAAGTTCCCAGTTGCCGTCAGCTGCGGTTACACTCCAGCCCTGGAATACATAGCCGCTGCGTGTGGGCATGGGAATGTTGAGAGTGGTTTCAACCGTATAGTTCTGGCTTGTGGGGCTTACGCTGCCGCCGTTTGCATCATAAGTAATTGTGTAATTGTTGGTAGTCCATTTTGAGAAGATTGACTTGTGTTCTGTTGCGTTGTCGATGGCTGTTACTTCGTTTCCTTCAGCATCAAACCATCCGCCGAAGGTGTAGCCGTTTCTGACGGGAGTCTGAAGAGTACCGTAGTAAGCATATTCCTCAAACACGTCTTCAAACGTTTCATATACAGCATCTTCATAGTATCTTGCTGAATCAATCAGTCTGATGTTGGAGAAGGTTGAAGTTACAGGGTCATTGCTTGTGTTACCAAAACGGAAGCTTGCCTGAGTGGTTGTGGCACCTGTTGTGAATTTGATTGCGAAGTGGTATGTGCCTGCGTTGTTATAATTGCCGAACCATGAGTTTTGCTCGGTCTTTGATGCCCATGCACCGTTATTTGTCTTGATAGACATATTGCTCGGAGCTTCTGAATTGGAGCCGCTGCTGTTGTAGAAGAACATAAATGCCTGAGCTTTTACGTCTGTTGTAACGTCGTATTCAAACACATACTCTGTGTTGGGTTTAAGAGAAACCTTATAGAAATGGTCTGCCGAACCGTATACCGTGTAAGCCTCGCCGCCGGTGATTGTGTCGTTAACAACAGTGATTGTTCCGTCTTTGTATGTGGCTGTGCCTTTGTTGGAAACAACTTTCATACTTTCGGGATGCTGTGACATTTCATAAGCACTGAAAAGGTTATCATATTTCAATGCGTAGAAAATATTGACATATTCATTGATAGAATCTGTAACTCTGTCAATGTCTTCCTGAGAAGCACCGGGATCGCCGAGAATTGTTGCCGCTTCTTTAAGATTTTCAAGGAATTCATCGCTGGGATCCTTAACGCTGTAGCCGTCCGTAACAGCATCACGCAGAGCACTCTTATCGGTAATGGAAATAAGAACCGAAGTACCTGCGGTTGAATACTGGTTTGTGTTGATAGTCTGGTTGGCTGTACCCTGTGCGATAGCGTGGATATATTTGCCGTCAAGGTCCGCAATTTTGTATGAAGGAACGAAGCGTTCTCTGTAGGGAAGAGATATAGAGTCGGCAATATCGGTATGGCTGCTATATGAAGTCCAGCCGCTGGGAGCAGCGGAAAGGCTTGCAGAGGTGTATGCCAGCTCGTCGCCTACGGTATAGTAAGTGTTATATTTACCGAGAGAGTTTTTAGTGTAGGTGCTCACTCTCAGAGCGTCGTAACCGATGCTGAGGTTAGGAATCTGGTCTGTGTTTGTGTAACGTGACTTATCGATAGCCAGCAAGCCGAGGTAGCTTTGCGATCTTGATGAGTCGTGGTCATTGGTTGCGGTCTGCATAACGTAGCAATCATCCTGATAGTCGTCATTGCTGCCGTTTTGTGTGCCGTAGCCCAAGATGTAATCGTATGCGGTCTGACCTGAGCCGCCTGTGGGCGGATTGGTATAAACAAGAGGGTCTTCTCTGAAGTAACCGGAGTTGCGGTAGTCGCCGTGGAAGGTACCGAGGGGAGTTCTTGTGTTGTGGTCAATTCCGTTGGCACCCGTAATCCATGATGAAACTTCGTGCATGGAAGCGGCTACCTGTCTTGCTTCCGCAACGGCACCGACTGTGCGGTGGGGAGCATACATAACGGTGTAAGCCACGAAGGTTTCTTTTTCGCAATTGGGATTAATAGCGGGATCAGCGGCGTAAGTGGTTATTGTCCACTTGACGGTGGCTTTTTCACCGGGTTCCAGACCTCCTGATACAAAGTCCATATCCAGACCGGCAGGGAAAATGAACGTACCCGGATTCGGATCGGTGTCATCAGTGAATTCGAAAACGATGCCGTCATAGGATGCGGAACCGTCTGCAGCGCGAACGTCAACATTTTCGCTGGAATTGGTAACGTTGTCAATGTTTACGCTGATATGTGTGTGACCGTTGTTAGCATATACGCCAAGATACATATCCGTATATTCGGTTTTTGTTTCGATGCTGTAGTAGTTGTTCGGGTTCAGTACGTTGTTTGCGTAGTACTGACCTTCTTGGTTGTTTGCGGGATTAACGTAAACTGTTTCGGGAACAGCGATTTTGGGCTTTGCTCTTTCATCTTCAGCTTTGCTGATATTTCTGAATTCTTCTCTGATTTCGGATGCGGTACCGGTTGTGAGATAATATGTGAATTCTGTCGGCTCATAGCTTCTGAAGATAGCGGTGTCTGTGGGTGCGATGTATGAGGTGGGAAGCTCGGGTGAGGGGTTAACTGTCTGGGCGTGTCTGTATTCCGGAGTATCTAAAACTTCGCCGACAGAGCCTTCGGTGTCGCCTGCTCTCTGTTGATACATAGTGGGCTGAACGCCGTAGTAGAATTTGGTTGTTGTGTCTGTGTAAAGACCAACGCCGAAGCTGTCCTGATCTTCGCTGGCGGTGAATGCAGCCCAGTTTTCGTTAACGGTAACCCAGGGCTGGAAGTCCTGCATACCGAACTTGTCTTTATACATCTGAGTCAAGCCCCAATATTCAGGCTCTTCGTAGTTGATGAGGTAGCCGCTATTGTGCGCTTTGCTCCAGTGAGTTCCTCTGGTGGCATCCGTATAGTCTATAAACTGATAATTGTTGTAGAGCTCATTGGCTTCTGCTTTCCAAGCATCCTGTGCGGAAACGTTGTTATAAACAAAGTGGTTAAGAGGCTCAATGAGGTAAAGTGCGGGGAATTCCTGAGAGTGAGATGCATCGGGAAGACCTGAATAGTCAACCTTTCTGTTGGTTACCTTGATTGTGTTGTCCTGGAAATAATACCAGGATTCAACGTAGGTGTCGGTAACGTAATCATCGCCCCAGACAGCTTCATATCTGCTGTCGGTTGCGGCATATTCATCAGACCACTTTGCCCAGTCAAGAGGACGGGCCTTAACGTAAACGTAGTCGTTAGTTACCTTGTAGTCAATAATCTTACTTGCTTCGCCGATAACGTTACCGCCCTGAACGGGGTTATAGGGCCAGGCAGCGTTGTTATATTCACTCTGAATATAGGGCTTTTCGTCCGTGCCGTAATAAGACTGCTGCAGATATCTGCCTCGGTCAAGCGTGTTGATAAGGTTAACCTTCTGGCTTTCTGCCTTATGACCGCCGTCAAGCTTATTTTTGTAGTCAACCAGAGTTATGTCATGGCTTCCGTTGGCGTAAGTACGGGCATAAACGTCATCGGAAAGGTCATAAAGCTCTGAAACAACGCCGCCGTATTCAAGCGAAACACCCATCTCATATCTAGCATTATCAAAATAGATGGTTGCGTCAGGAACGGGAACGTTGACTGTTTTCAATGAAACCAGTTCAAATTTGCCGTTTTCCTTATTAAGAGTGGTGAATTTGATCTTAACAACCTGATTGTAGGTGTTGTTTTTAAATAAATCATTAACAAATGAGCCGAAGCTTCCGTTATCTGAGGGTTCAAGGAAGAATTCCTCTGTTTTGCCGTCATTGAAAGTTGCAACGGCGCTGACGTAGGAATCGGACTTATATGTTACTTCATAACGGTTGAAGGGGGTTGTGCTGTAATTGAAGGTGTATTCGCCGTTTGCTATTGCAACGTCTGTTGAAACACCGTTGATAACGACTATACCGGGGTCGCTTGCTTTGACCGTAACGTTGAAGGTTGCGGTTTTTCCGCCGTAATGGGCGGTAACCGTCTGAGTTCCGACGGTGTTGAGAATTTCTGGAGTGCAGTAATAACCTGCAGGAATTTCAAAGGTGTTCACAATTCCGTCTGAGGTTATGGTTGCCTCAAGAACAAGGCCTGTCGTGTCAAGCTTTTCGCCGGCAGTGTAAACGGTTTTTGCAGGCTGAGTTTTAACAGTGAGGGTGTCAACTGCAGGCTCAAACTTGGGGTAAACGGTATAGCTCATGGGCTGAACGGGTGTATCGGAAGCTATACGCATACCTGTGCCGTCTTTGCTTGTGTTCCAACCGGCAAAAATGTAGTTGGCGGGAGCTGTGGGTGTGGGAAGCGTGCCGTAAGTTGCATCGGTGCCGTAGGTTTTAACAAGACGGTTGGGTGACATTTTATTGTCGTCAAGCTCCGTTACCTTCCAGAGTTCAATGTTTTTGACCTGGCAACCCCATGCTTTTTTGCCGTGATTGATGGTGAAAACAACCGAAATATAGGCGGTATCGCCTTTTGTGGTAAACATAGCGGAGTTTGCTCCGTAACCCGAAGCGCCGACACCGCTGACGTAGTCATAATTAACAGCGCCGCTGCTTGTGCTTCTGACTATGTAAGGAGAAAAATTCAAAAAGTCGGTGTTGGTGCTGTTAATGAGGTTATACTTGAGCACGTAGGAGGTGTTCGCCTCAACGGGAATGTTGTAATAGCCTGCGTTACTCTCAAGATCGAAGGCGGTGAAAAGGGAGTCGCCACTGGTGTTGGTAGTCAAGGTAATAACATCGTTGGTTGCGCTGACTGTACCTGCGCCGTAGAAAGCGGATACGGCGTTGTTTGAGCTGTTTTTCCAAGAGGTGAGAGTGAAAAGATTGGTTGTTGAATCGAGGGTAACGTCACACTCGGTAACCGAAATGTTGCTGATATCGGCATAAGGTTTTGCGCCTGATGTGAGGGTGAAACGGAACTGGATATGAGCAACATCAGAGGGGGTGATGAACGTAAAGGTGTTAGCGCCGCTGGCAGCTCCTGGAGCCTCATAGACTACTTTACACAGGAAGTCGCTGTCGAACATAAACAGGTAAGGTGTGACACCTGAGTCCGCAGTACTGAACACATTACCCGAGGCATTGTAAGAGAAAGTATAGGTGGTGTTGGGTTCAACGGCAATTGAATAATAATCCGTGTTGTTGATTGAGTTTGTTTTATCCTCACCGTGGCCGTTGTAAACCTGAGGCACGCTTGTGCTGGTTTTAGTGAGCCTGAAGCTGCCGTTGGGGATATCTGTTGTTAATGTGCCGACGTCTTTTGTGCCGCCGAATACAACTGAGGTTGAGTTTTCGTTGCCTGCCCACTCTTCAAAAATGAAGAGGTTGTTGAAGCCAAGCTCAACATAGTAGTTGTTTGCTGCCGCAGATGCAAGCATTGCCACGTTCGGAACTATCATCATTGAAAAGTTCGGAAGAAGCATTGCAACTACCAACAGAACAGTAATCAGTGGTTTAATGCGTTTTTTCATAAAATTACCTCCATATATTTGCTGGGAAAATCTATATAAAATCCAAATTATTGCCTTGGATAATAATTTTCGTGCCGATTTAAAAATTCGTCACATATCTTTTTGTACTGCGCCGTTTTTTTGCACACGTATGAGGGCAACTTGCTGAAACTGCCCGTTTCGGCAAATGATACCGCCGCACACACGTCGCAATAATTTCTCATATCGCAGTTTTTGCATTCGGGCGGAAGATATATGCTCTCCCTTGCCTTTGTGATGTCTGACCACGCTTCTTTGAAGCCGTTGATTTCAAAAGCAGGCTCCGTCATCATTCCGCAAGGAGTGATTTTGCCGTCCCACGTAACCCAGAAGGTGCTGCGTCCTGCGCGGCAGGGGATCTGTTCGCCGCCTGTGTCGGCGGTCTGCACCGCCGGCTTACGGTCAGCCTTTGCTTCAAGGTGCTTTCTGAAAGCTTCTTCGCCTCTGTCAAGAAGCCTGCAGTCAAAATGTACCCTTGCCGCTTCTTCGGGCGGCATTCTGTCCGTTACGCCGCCAGCCGCCCTGATTGGCGGAAACATATAGCTCACTGACGTGACGGGCAGATTCAGCTTGTGCGCAAACTCAAATATTGCCGCCGCATCGTTTCTGTTATATTGCGTTGCGGTGAAATTGAGCCTTACGGTCACTCCTGCCTGCAAAAGCTTGTTTATTGCATCAATAACCTTCTCATATGCCTTGCCGTTGCCGCAAAGCTCGCGGTAAGTCTGCTCCGAAGCACCGTAGAGAGTGATATTGAGCCTCTGCGGTGGGTTGTCCGCAAAAAACTTGACTTTTTTGTCGTCTATCAGCAATCCGTTTGTGTTGACGGATACCAGAATGCCCATTTTTTTGATTCCGAGATATATTTCCTCAAAGTCCTGTCTGAGCAGCGGCTCGCCGCCGGTGAGCAAAAGCATAAACATACCTGCATCTTTTGCTTCTTCGGCAAGTTTCAGCCACCACTGTGTGCTTTTTTCGCTTTTTATGGCTTCGCAGTCGTTCTCTTTTCGGTGAACGTAGCACATTTTGCAGTCAAGCGGACAACGTGAGGTCAATTCAAATGCACCTGAAAGGGGAATAAATTTTTGGTCGGCTTGGGAAAAAAGATTTGCCATTAAAAGTTCATAATCCAATCCCAATCAGAAAACACCTCCGTTTCGCAACTCGTTTTCAAGAGTGATTACCGCTTCTTTTTCGGGTGTGCATGCCAGAGCATACACGGGAACGAATGAAAGAAGCTCGATTATGAGGTCAACGCATCTGCGTTTTTCGTCGGGGGCAAGAAAATCAAGGTGGATATTTTGCATAACGCCCTGTAATGCCTCAACTCCCGTCAGCCGTCTTGTGCTGTTAGATTCAGCCTGTGAAAGCAGAACTATTGCTCCGAGTGGTAAAATATGGTTTTTGCAGATTCCGCTCGTTCCGCAAAACGGAACGCCGCAGGCATAAATACCGTCTTCAATCAGAATGCCGGACTTATCGCCGTTGATTATCTCTGCGCCGCAGTGCTTTTGCCACAGTGCCGCCTGTGTGCTTTTGCCCACTCCGCTTGCCGCCGAAAACAAAATCGCCTTGCCATCGACAGTTATGAACGAGGAATGCAGAAAAAACACGTTTTTTACCAGCATAAGTTGAGCCAGCGAAACACTGCTCCACATATAGCGGTTATCCATCATAATGGGGTAGCTTTTTTGTGTAAAATAGGTAACACTGTGCGAAGTGTCATCGGGAAGGTATTTTGTGAGCGCTCCGTGGGTAGTGACCATAGGCAAAGTCCTGTAAACCGTATTGCCGTCAAAAGAAACAGCAAGGTCTGTGTTTTGACCGCAGATTTTGCCCTCCATTTTGGGAAACGGCTCACAAATTTTGCAATCAATGCTTATATCCGTCTTACCTTCTGCTGTTTCAAACTGTGCCCACATCGGGCTGTCCCCCGGAAAAGACGGAGCATCAATGCATATCAGTTTTTTACAAATGCTATAAAACTTTTTCATACACAAACGCAGACGGAACGAAATACACGTCCACATTACTCCATTATAATTAAAGTGATTATAGCACAGTTATATTATAATTTCAATAATAAAATTCAAATAAAAATATAAAAATTTAATTACATTATGTGTAGCTTTGTTGTGTAATTTTGCCGTATTCTGAAATTCTGCCCTTTGATGAGCGTACTGCGTTGATTCAACCAAAACAAATGCACAGTCGCTTTTTGGCGAATAATTTATCTGCTTTTGACCGATAATAACAAAAAACAATCAGACGATAACTAAAAATCAGATGGGGTGGATTTATGGCGCACAGAGAGGGAAAACGCACCGTTTGTCTGCCGTCAAAGCCTGCAATCACGGGTTATGCGGCGGTTGGCGGCAAAAAAGAGGGTGAAGGACCGCTTGGACCGCTGTTTGATTTCATTTATGAGGATTCCTCTGCGGGCGAAAAAAACTGGGAAAAGGCAGAAAGCATTATTCACGGCGATGCTGTCAGACGTTCAATTGCCAAGTCGGGTCACTCAACAGAGGAGATAGACTTGATTTTTGCAGGCGATTTGCTTAACCAGTGCACGGGCACAACCTTCGGAATCCGAGAAACCGGAATTCCCTTTGCAGGTGTTTACGGTGCTTGCTCAACAATGGCGCTAACAATGGCACTTGCTGCTGCAAGTGTTGACGGAGGCATTGCAAAAATTGCTGTTGCATCAACTTCTTCACATTTTTGCTCAGCAGAAAGGCAGTTCAGAATGCCACTTGAATACGGCGGACAACGAACTCCCACGGCACAGTGGACTGCTACCGCCGCAGGTGCAACCGTTATTTCGGCAGAAAAAGGCAGGGCGAGGGTGGAAAAAGTCCACATCGGCACAATTCAGGATTACGGAATCACCGATGCAAACAATATGGGTGCCGCTATGGCTCCTGCCGCCTGCCGCACAATTGCCGATTTTCTGACCGACACCGAAACATCGCCCGAGGATTATGACCTGATTCTTACGGGTGACCTTGGTGCCGTTGGAGCAAGGCTTCTTTGCGAGCTTACTGTCAAACAGGAAAATATCGATATCTCATCGGTGTATGCCGATTGCGGTTTGATTTTGTTTGACAAAGATCAGAATGTCGGGGCAGGTGGCTCAGGATGCGGATGTAGCGGTGCAGTGCTCTGTGCCGATATTTTGCCAAAAATAGAGAGGGGAGAACTCAAAAGAGTGCTTTTCGTCGGTACAGGCGCTCTGCTTTCGGGCACATCGACCTTAAGAGGCGAGAGCATACCATCTATCGCTCACGCAGTGCTGATAACGGGTGGTGATGCACAGTGAACGAATTAAGAACAGTTGTTAAAGCCGTCAATCTGGCTCTGAAAACAGTCAGATTTGCAGATGCAATCAAAAAGACCGCCGTTGCAGTGACAATTGTGGTGTGCGGCTATGCAATTTATCGCAGTTTCCGCAAATGAAAAAACCTAAAAAATTCACTGTAACTGTAAAGCTGTATACCTTTACTTGGCTATAAAATATGCCATATAAAATGTGTTAAACCGTTGATATACAACAAAATAATAAGAAAAGGTCATAATTGCCTGAAGTGTCGCAATCTGTAAAGTTATGAAACTTTACAAGCGACACTTTTTTGCTTCCTGTGACCATGTCACAGAAGCGCTGTAAACCCATTGAAAAAGGCAAAAATAATTCCAAACAAGAAAAATAATGGTAGTTTTTAAACTGATCGCAAGCCTGAAATATACCATCGGTGGGTTTGAATTTGCCGAATCGAGTTTTGTAAAGTACCTTGCATTTACAAAAAAATTTTTGGCAAAAATCGTTCGAAAAAATGCTACAAACAAAGCTGAAAATGTTTGGATTTTTGCTCTTATGGTAATTCTGCATATGCAGGAAGCGGATGATTTTTTGACTTTTTAACTCAATGTTTTATACATCAAAGAGGCTCACGTAAAGCGACAGACCTTTACGTAAGCGCGACTTTTAAGATCCTCTCCTCTGAATAACACTGTTTTTGACAGATAAAATTATTATACCTTTTAAATATATATGCCTTTCACGGCACACGTTCTTGAGTTTTGTTCTACGGATTCTATCTGCGGAAAACGGCATTTTTGTAAAGGAATCAGGCTTTACCGTTAGACCTTTCGGCTTCATTTCAGGTCATTAATTATTGCATTGGCAGTTTAAACAAAATATCAAACATCTCGTTGTTTATTATTAACAAATTATTAAATCAATTTTGAAAATCATTGACATTCGCTCAAGTTTTAGGTATAGTTATTATGACCATATGGTGGTTTAGTGGGATAAGTGTTTCCTTTTGGAGGCCCAAATTCCGCAAAACCCACTGTTAGGACATCGAAATTTAGTGATTCTGACTGTTGCTTTGCGCCGGATTTTGGCGTGTCCGGCACAGCGTAATCAAGAAGGAGGTCGGTCAGAGAATGGCCCTATGTCGACATTTATATTAATGTTTATATATGGGTATTTCGTAATCGTTAGGTTTTGAGTCCGCAATTTTTCAAATTTCAAAATTTTTTTGGAGGTGTACAATTTGAAAAAGTCAATCCGCATTCTCTCTATTCTTATGGCTTTTGTTATGCTCATCGGTTCCTTCAGCGTAATCGGCAGTGCATATCAGGCTTATAAGAACGACGCAATCGAAGAGTACAACGACGTAGATGCTCCTGTTTTCACACTTGAGCAGTACGCCACAATGGCACTCGACGAGGTAGACCGTATGCTTGCTAAAGAGCAGATCAGCCTTAACATCTATATCGGTGTTCTTGATCTCGGCAGCATTACAGAAACTATCGCCAGCGTTGAATCCCTTCTGACAAGCGTTAAAACACTTCTTCCCCTTCTCGGTGATGCAGCTTCTCTTAAGATCACTGCTATCGAAGGCGATGCCAGAGGTGACGCTACAACAGAAAGAACAACAGACCTTGAAATCATCTACGACCTTCTCGACTTCATTGCTGACAACGCAGAAGTATTTGAAAAGTACGTAAACGGCTCACTCAGCCTTGGTATCATGGACTCCTTCATCGCCAGCTTCAAGTTCAACATCCGTGAACTTGCAATAGGTCTTATCTACGGCTTTACCCCCGCAGGCGAAGCAGCAGATTATGACTACTTTGATGACGGCATTGATGGCGTTCCCGCTCAGTACCGCAACAATGAAAACGGTATCATCACTCTCGGCCAGGAACTTCTTAACAGCCTTGTTCTTGGTGAGTGGAAGCTTCTCGATGATCTCTTCGCAGATCCCAACAGCTGGGTAGACTACGAAGACTATCTCTTCGAAGGTGCTATGGACACAGCTGCTAACGACTACTACGGTTGGGTACATCCTGATCAGTGGGTAACATATGCACTCGGCGGTTGCGCAGTTGTTCCTAACGGCGCTGCAGCTCCTGCTCCTGATTATGCTCTTGTTGACATCACAACTGATAAGAGCGGCTATGAATTCATCGAAGCACTCCTTCAGAGAGCTTACAACGAGCTCCTTGTTCCCGTTCTTAACAGAGACACAGTTCCGTGGCTCCGCAGACTTTGCGGCGTTCAGTATCTCGACTCCAAGAAGAACAAGACAATCTGGGACGATGCAACACAGTCTTGGATTGAAAACCCTGACTACGTTCCCGGTTACACAGGTGAACCTCTCACAGATGAAACCAGAACAGTTTTCGCTGACATCTTCAATATGGATGTTGTAGTTGAAAAGGTAACAATTCCCGAAGGCGAAACATTCGTTGACAACTTCAACGACATCCTCGGTGATTTCATCAACAACCTTCTCATCGTTAATAAAGGCGTTCCCACAGAAGAAGGCTACGTATGGGACTGGGTAGACGGCGGCAACCAGTATCTCCTTACAAACGTTGCAAACGTTGCAAAGTTTGTTCTTCAGATCACAGGCGCTGAATTCTTCCCCGAATACTTCAGCGTTCCTTCAGCTTCCGAACTTGCAGGTTACACAGATCAGCAGGTTGTAGCTCTCATTATGAGAGGTATCCTCAATGGTTCAGTTGGCTGGATGTACATTGATGATTCAGCTCAGTCCATCGTTGACGTTGGTTACGCAGCAATCGAGCAGCTTGCATGGCAGGATATTCCTCAGAATACATATATTAAGCCTGTAAGAACTGACTACGCTACTGACGAAGCTTACTATGATGCAGTTGTTCAGAAGTGCCTTGACATCCTTCTTGACGTTGCAGTTTACAACCTCAACCAGACTCTTGATATGGTTCCCGCACAGGGCAGCAACCCCGTAACAGGCGCTGGTCTCCTTCCGTACCAGGGCAACGACGGCAGCTGGGAAAACACAGCTGTTCAGGTTGCAGCATGGGCAATCAGCACCTATGGTGAAATCCTTGCTCTTGACTTCAACTGCGACAACGCAAACGGCGAAGTAACAGGTCTCACAATTGATGACGTTTGGACAGACCTCGATACTCTCCTCAACCAGATCATCCCCATCAAGGGCGACGGCGCTTGGATTTATGACGAAATCGCAAACAGCGGTCTTGTTTCCAAGGCATTCATCTTTGATTATCTTCTTAAACCTATTTATACTCTCGATGCTACAAACATCGGTAAGATCTTCATGAGGAACGAAGAAGGCGCATTCGCAACAAAGAATGGCGTTGAAATCATCATGGACCTTCTCAATGGTATCTTCGATCTTCTCTTCCCCAATGTATTCTCAGACACAATCAAGACCGTTGACGCACTCGTTCAGAACGACAGTCTCGGTACTATGATCCACGACCTCTTCAAGTCACTCGGTACAAAGAGCTTCACAGGTAAGACAAACGGCGTTACAATCGAAGGCAGAGGCCAGCACATCGCTGCTGTTGCACTTCCCGTTGTCTGCATGATCCTTGGTCTCAGTGACGAACAGGAATTCTCCGAAATGGAAAACTTCCTTCCCGAAACAATCGCTGCTAACACCAACCCCACATTCCGTATTTACAACGGTTCAAGCGGTGTTAACACAGGTTGGACAAATACTGCAGGCGTATTCTCACAGGATAGCCTTTACAGCTACAAAATCGGTCCCGTTGTTATCAGATCCTATGTAAACGGTGTTGATACAAAGGCAGCTTCACTCAGCGGTCTTAAGATGGGCGACACTCTTGACGGTGGTCAGAGCGTTGACGTTACACTTCAGGGTACTCTCACAGAGGGCATGCTCATTGAAATGAACATCGACTACTACATCATGGGCGAAGACGGCACAAACATCACAGACACAGCTCTTACCAAGACAGTTTACGCTGTTGTTGGTAACACAGATAAGGACGACGATGCTATCGAAATTTCTGATCCCGTAGGTAACCGTTTCGTTCAGTACGAATCAGAAATCTACATTGGTCAGGGCGGCGACCTCAACGATTTCGAAGGCTATCAGATCCGTGTTAAGGACAGCAACGAAAATGAAGGCAAGGAAAATCCTGCTGACACAGGTTCAGTTTCAATCGTCAGCGTTTCCGGTCCTGCATTCATCACAAAGAACCCCAACCTCACAACTCAGGCATTCAAGGGTCAGGAAGGTATCTATTTCTTCGATCCCTTCAGAGCAGTTGAAGGTTATGACAGATATGAAGTAACATATCAGACAGACGAAAACGGCGAACTTGTTCTTGACGCAGAAGGCAACCCCATTCCTGTTGGCAACAACGGCGGTATTGAAGACGGCAAGTACACAGTTACAACTGTTGTTAACGTTAACGGCACAAACCACACAGTAACAACAAACATCCACTACTACAAGGATTACGATCTTGGCGGTAAGTTCAACCACGAAGTTGCTGCAAACCGTCAGCAGAACGACTACGACATGGATGCTAACGGCGGCGCTGCTGCTGATCTTTGGGCAAACTACATTGCAGCTCTTAAGGACGCAGCTGTTCTTTGCCTCACACCCAAGAAGGGCTCCGAATTCGAAGCTAAGATCAACAACTGCGCAGACGGTTATGCAAACCTTTATGAGCAGTATGCAGTAGCTCTTGACGAAGCTCTCGCAGCTCTTGCTCCCTATGAGAAGTCAGCAGGCGTTGGCGCTCTTCAGGATGCAATCGAAGAAACCAGTGGTTACAACTGGAGAAATTACACAGACGCTGAGGGTTATCCCTACAGAGTTGAAATTGAATACTGGGAAGACGATTATGTATTCGTAGGTATGCGTGACTATGCTCCTCACTCCTACAGAAGATACAGAGATGCCAGAGGCAATGCTCAGGATATCGTTGATTCACAGGTATTCTTCGTTCCCGCTCCCTTCGCTGATGACTATGTTCCTTCAGAAGAAGAAAAGGCTGAACGTGCACAGGCAATCGCTGAGTACAACGAAAAGGTTGCAACTAAGGGCGTTGTTGGTGCTATCGAAGCAACATATGCTCTCCATAAGCTCGAGCTCATGGAATCACGTCTTATCAGACTTCCCGCAAACAACAGCAAGCTTCAGGTTGTTTATGATATGTGCGTAACAAACGGTGGCGTTAATGCTTCCGGCGCATCATACTACACAGCAGAATCATGGGAAAACTACACACATGCTAAGGACTTCGCAACAGACGTTCTTGCACTTTCCGGCAGTGCTGTTACACCTTCAATGGTTAACGTAGCAACAAGCGAACTTGTTGACGCTTGGAAGCACCTTGTTAAGTCCTGTGACTTCACAAACCTCGATGCAGCTATTGAACTTTCAGCAGAAGCTGGTGCACTTGGTCTTGATCAGACTGACTACACACCCGAAACATACGAACCCTTCTTCGCTCTTTACACAGAGGCTGTAAACTTCGACAGAGGCGTTGCTGACAACGAAGACAACCAGGCTGAAATCGACAAGCTTGCTACAGACCTTACTGCAGCATTCAATGCTCTTGCAGAAGTTTCAGCAGTTGCTGAACCCGAATATCCCATCATCGACAGCGCTGAAGCTATCGGCATGATGCTCTTCCACTCACAGCAGTGGGACTACTTCTTCGCTCCCTGGCTTGACACCGAATCCGTTTGGAACTATGTTGGTACAACATACGGCGAAAACGGCGACATGATCAACGGCTATATCCTCGGTCTCGGCGTTGGTATCGGCGAATATGAACTTGACTACGTATTCAACCCCGCAACACGCGTAAACACAACTGTTGAAATTCAGCCCACTGCAGGCGGTTACGGTACAGGTACTCTCGTTCTTGTTAAGAATGAAACAACCGGCGAAATCCTTGCAGCTTACCAGGCTGTTATCCGCGGTGACGTTAACGGCGACGGTTTCATCGACTCTGTTGACGCCGACCTTATCAACATCGACGTAGCCGGCGTTTCAGACTGGAAGTATGACTCATACGGCACAAACGACAGCTACAACGCAGTAGCAGCTGACGTTACAGGCGATATGTGGTACGACTCAGGTGACGCTGACCAGGTTATGCTCATGGGTTCATTCCTTTGCGACGTTAACCAGGAAACCGGCGAAGTTATCATGTATTAATCTTCAGCACAATTAATAATTCAGCACAAAAATAATCAGCATTAAAACCAATTTTTATGGCGTGGCCCGAGTTCTTCGGGCCATGCCGAAATGGCTCTATTGCAAATTACTCTTAGGCTTATGACACACTTCGGTGTGTGCATATAAATTTAAAGGAGGAAAATGAGCTAATGTCAAATTCCAAGCGAATTCTTAGTTTTGTTATGGCATTTGCTATGGTTATGACCATGTTCTCGGGCGTGGGCGCAATCTTTGCTCCCAAGGCTGCTGCGGAAGCACTTCCCGCTCCCACAACAGGCTATTCAGGCTCCGAGTCAGTAATCAAAACCATGGACGAAATCAAGGCTAACGGCTATGCAGATGGCAGCAACAACTGGTTCATCTATTTCGGCATTGATTTCTACGAGCAGAATGCAGCAGGCGATTATGAGCTTACTGACCATTACGTTAACCCCGGTCAGAACCTCAGAGGTTATGTTTACTACAAGTCAAACCTTTGGATTGGCGCAGGTACCGTTTACTTTGTATTCGACAGAAACTTCTTCGACGTAACAAACGGCGCTGCAACCACATACCTCGATTCTTATGACCCCAATCACGAACAGTATCCCACAGAAAACTACCCTGCAAACGTTAAGGGCTCACCCAACACAGCCCACGCAGGCGTTGCAGCAAACGGTAACTACTATAACTACACAACAAAGTGGGCAAGAAACGTTCCCGGCTTCAAGGAAGCAGCTAACCTTAACTTCCACGATGTTCCCCTTACAGAGTCCGATACTTGGGACTTCTGGTATTTCCTCTATGGCCGTGACGCAACAAGCACAAGCGCTTACCGTTTCGACGTTGGCGATCATTTCTTCACATTCGATATCAAGGTAAGAGAGTTTATGCCTGACGGCGTTACAAAGCTTGCAGACGGCACAACAGGTTTCGTTAAGCTTGATAAGCGTGTATTCTCCATCTGGGATAACCAGGACGGTGCAGGTGA
>JAZNBM010000020.1:0-1896 GCA_045587045.1 Acutalibacteraceae bacterium
GCGTAGCCGATGCATTCTCTGCCGAGAATCGGGTTTGCAACGTCTCTTGCGTTGAAATAAATGCGCAGGATATCGCCGTATCTGACGAGGTGGCTCGCATAAACAAACTGCTTCATCCAGTCGCTTCCGTCAACAATCTGAGGCTCAATCAGCAATTTTGCAAATTTGAAATTCAGTCCGTCGGCGGAGGTCAGCAGAATGATTGCCGAGTGGCTTTTGCCGTCCTTTTCGTAAAGTCCGTTCTGGATTCCGATATAACCGTCGCTCATACGGTATACTTTAAGGCATCCGCTGCATAAGTTGAGGTACGGGTCGGTTTTATCGGGCGAAATAATCGGCTTTTCCGCCGAGAGATATCCGTCGGTGATGCGTTTGCTTTCCGCATAGCTGATATAGGTCGGCTCGCAGAAGCCGCAATCCTTTATGTAAGTCAGACCGCAGGAATAATAAAGGTGGTTTATGCCGTTTTCCTGCAGAAGATAGGGGTTTGAAATCGACGTGCCTCTGTCGCTTCTTTCATATTCACGGGTGTTTCTGATAACGGGTCTTGGCGACGTCCAGCTTTTAAGGTCGGTGCTTTCAACAACGGCGATTTCCGAATTCCATTTAGCGATGTTTACCACGTTGAGAGCGTTCATAATCAGCGGACGGGTCCTCTCAAAGAAGAGGTAATATCTGCCGTCGATGAGATTTATGTTGGGTCGCATTGCACGGTTTGTGATTTTTACGGGCTTTGCGAAATCGAGTCCGTCATCGCTTTCGGCATGATAAACGCCGAAGGTTGTATGAAAAAACATATGCCACTTGCCGTCGTGTGAGGTTTCGGGCGTGAGCAGTGAAGGGTCGGCAACAACCCACGAGCCGCCCCACGGCTTCATCAACGGTTTGCCGCATATTTTGAAATCAGCGTTGAGGATTTGTTCGGTTGAAAGATTTTTCATAGTATTACCTCTGATAATTGATGCTTTAATTATACATTAAGGCTGCTGATTTATCAAGCTTGGGAACGGATTTTAAAAAATCTCTTGTAATTATCGAGCATTTATTATAAAATAGAAACACAACAAGATTCCAAGGGGGATTGTCAATGCCTACATCAAGCATTACCAAAATCAAAACCAACAAAAGCGATCTTTTCCTTCGTATAGCAAAGGGTCATTTTGCAACAAACCATTCCCACAGCAATTATTATATCGACGTTGCGGCTCAGAAGTCACGTCTTTCGGAAGCAAAGGCGGTTGCTCAGGAGCTTTGTCATAACAGCAGCTATAAGGTGAAAATCATTGATACCATTCTTTGCCTTGACGGCACAGAGGTTATCGGCACCTGCCTTGCAGATGAGCTTACAAAGAATCACTGGATGAATATAAACGCCCATCAGACGGTTTACGTTGTAACACCCGAAATGACAAGCGGCTCGCAGCTTCTTTTCAGAGATAATATCGTTCCGATGATTAAGGGTAAGCACGTTCTTGTTCTTGCAGTTTCCGTTGCAACGGGCGGCACGGTCAAGGCTGCGATGGAAGCCGTTAACTATTACGGCGGCGAGGTTGTGGGCGTTGCTTCAATCTTCTCAACGGCAAAGGAATGCAACGGCTACGAGGTCAATTCCGTATTCAACCCCAACGATATTCCCGGATATTTTGCCTGCCCGTCGCACGAATGCCCTCTTTGCAAGGAAGGCAAAAAGCCCGACGCACTCATCAACAGCCACGGCTTCTCGAAGCTTTGAACTGACTGAAACAGAGGGTGACGCTTATGAAACTTGATAAAAAGAAACTGCTGATTATAGTTGCCGCCGTTTTGGCGGTAGCTGCAGTTGTTGCGGTAACAGCTGTTTTTATCAATCAGCATAAATATTCAAAACACACGTTCGAATATATGGACGAAGGCTTC
>JAZNBM010000021.1:0-2662 GCA_045587045.1 Acutalibacteraceae bacterium
GGAACGGCGATGCAAGGAGTAAGAATAACTGAAAAATTATCAGCAGTATTTTTTTCGTATTCTTCGTGGCTTATGGGCAAGGTGTATTCACAACCGTCTTCCGCCCACGAGTCCCAAGTTTCTGAATTTATTTTAGTGTAATCAATCATTGTTAATCAAACTTTCTCCAACCATTATTATAAATCAAACTTCTTTTTTAATATATTCTTTAATCGCCGGTAAATTAGGATTGAAAATATTATCAGGCAAATCAGAAATATCAAAAAATTTTAAGCTGTCAACCTCACCTGTCTGACATCTCAATTCACCCTCGTAACTTTTACAAACATATACAATATCTATATTTGAAACTTCGTCACCGTTAGGGTAGGTATTGTGCAATTCCTTACCTGAAAACACACCTAAAAGAACCAACTCATTGGCGGTTAAGCCTGTTTCTTCGTATAATTCCCGTTTAGCCGCATCTTCAACTTTTTCGTCTATTTCCACCGAACCGCCTGCATACCCCCAAGTGCTATTATCACTGCGCAATTGAAGCAGAATTTGCCCGGATTCATTAACCGCAATAACACTTGCACCAACCTGTAACAAAGGTCGATGTCCGACAACTTTCCTCAAATCCATTATGTAGCCCATATCAAACCTCATATTACCTTTCCGATTTCAACAAAGCATAATAACAGGCATCACAAATGCCTTGATTGTTCCAGTCGGAGCTGCGAAGAGTGCCTTCGTATTTCATACCGCATTTCTGCATTACTTTTCCGGAGTTGGGATTCCTTGGGTCATGTCTTGCTTCAATTCGGTTAACTTCTACCACATCAAACAAAAAATCCATAACTGCTTTGAGTGCTTCAGACATGATTCCCTGATGCCACCAATTCTTTCCGAGACAGTAGCCAATATGTACTGATGAAACTTCCTCTTCCATTCGTACTACGGCAATATCACCAATGGGTTCATCACCATTTTCTTTCAGTACGATAGCCCAACGATAAAAATCATCATTAGAATATTGTTTCACGCAATCATCGGTAACCTTTTGAGTGTATTGAGGGTTTGGATGAGTTTCCCACATTAAAAACTTTGTAACTTCCGGATTTGATGTCCAGTTTTTATATTTTGCAGGAGCATCGCCACTGACATATCGTCTTAATATCAACCTGTCTGTTTCTAATCTTTGTGTTCCGCAATGTTTCATAACATACCTCTGATATCAAAAAATCTTTTTTATGTTCTTTTGAAGTTTTGTTACTTCATAACCCTGTGATTCATAAAACTTATGAGCATTTTCACGCTCTGCGCCTGAACAAAGTCTGATTCCTGCTGCGCCGTTTTCTTTCGCCCAGATTTCTGCCTGTTTCAGCAAGGCTGCACCAATACCGTTACGCTTGTAATCATTATCAACTGCCAATCCCAAACAGTTCTTGAAATTATCTGCATAGATTACATAGTAATTTACAAGGTGAATATAGCCGACAACTTTGTTTTGGATTTCTGCAACAAAGATAACTTGTGTTCCATCGTTCAATACTGCTTCGATTTTGCATCTTTGCTTTTCAAGGTCATAATCGTAACCAAGGCTTGTTTTATTGATATAATAAATATCTTCCGCATCGGAGACCACTGCTTGTCTGACGATAAAACTTATATTCAATTCAGGCACCTCCGTAAATATCACCTATACTCTTGCTTTCACAATCAAAAAGTTTGGTTTTATATATTCCTTTGCCAGTGTCGGGAGTTTTTGAATTGCCCATTCTTCGGGTACGGGTTCGCACACTTCTTCGATCACAAAGCCTGCTTTGGCAAGGGCAGTAATAATATCGCTGAACGTGCGGTGATATTTGACAACGCCGTCAACATACCAATGGATTTTACGCTCTCCCGATTGATTGTAATTTGAAAACGTATATGAGATTCTGTTGCCGTTTTCATCCTTGTTGAAATGACCTGCACCATCGACAGTTGCGGTTATAATCGGATGCTCCTGCGAAAACAAAAGCTGACCGCCTGCATTAAGAACGGAATACATATCCTTTGCAAAAGTGTCAAAATCCTTGACATAATGAAAAGCGAGTGAGCTGTAAATGAAATCGAATTTTTCATCCAGTTTACCGATATCGGTCATGCTCATATTGCGGTATTCTATTTTATCATTGGCTGATTCTTTTTCGGCAACGGCAAGCATCTTTTCGGATATGTCAATGCCGACAACTCTGTTTGCACCTTTGTTAACGAAATCAACGCAGTTATGACCGTAACCGCAACCCAGATCAAGTACGGTTTTGCCGTTCAGATTGGGAAGAAGTTTACGCATAGCCGGTTGTTCAATCAGATCGTTAGCGTTACAATCGCTCTCACGCAGAGCCTTGTAGCCGTTGAAAAATGTTTCGTTGTCAAATATGTTTTGTCTGCTCATAATTACTCCTTAATTCTTTAAACGATTTTATTATACACCACTTATATCTGCAACGCAATATCACCCCAACCGAAGCGGTTGAGGTGAATTTTTATGCTTCACTTTCGGCATAATACTGTGCCTGTGCGTTCCAGAGCTCGCTGTATTTGCCGTTCGGATTTTCGAGGAGTTCTTCGTGAGTGCCTTGCTGAATGACTGCACCATTATCAAAAACAACAATTCTGCTGCAGAAACGGCAGG
>JAZNBM010000022.1:0-4934 GCA_045587045.1 Acutalibacteraceae bacterium
ATCATTCTGCTCAACAAAAACGGTTACCTCAGATTTATAGCACCCGGCGAAGCAACAGTTACGGTTGAAATTACCAATCCCAACGGCAACGTTATTACGGAATCAATCACTCTTGAATGTAAAGCAAATCCTGTTGTCGCGTATTTCTCAACTTTCCTTAAGTCTTTCTGGCTGCTTATTTACGCAGCATCGGGACAAAAGCTTTCATAAACTGTATAAGAAAAACAGGCTTACAAAGGTTAAATCCTATGCAAGCCTGTTTTTTTATATCTTATTTTAAGGCTGAACAGGTACGGGATGATCCTCCGAAACGTGCTCAACGGTTATAAAATTGTTTCTTGCGGCATACGCCCACTTCATACCGTAGATTTTGCAGGTTGAATCAACGGGCATATAAAGCTGACCCTCGCAGCCTCTGAAAACATCTGCTCCAAGGTCAATTTCGCCTTTATCCGTTACAGCAATATTGCTGTTTTCAGTAAATTCTGCGCCCTTGCCGTAAACCGAAGCGTATACCTTGCCTTTTTCACGTCTTACCTCACCACCAATGAAGCCGATGAGAACAGCAAGAGGAAAATACCATACGCCGTTTTTTATAACGGGCGGAGTTGAGCTGCAGCAAAGGCCGAGGTCAACTCCCTTATAGAAAAGTCTTGTTCTGCCCTCGCCGAAAACAGGTGCAATCCTGTAAGGTCGGATTTCATCTTTTTCTTTGTCGATAAGGCATTCGTCAGCAATTCTGCCGTCATCAAGGTTGGCAACAAGGCTCATTTTGTTGCCGTCAATCTCAACAAGAGCATACATACTGACATGCTCTTCCTGTGGATAGAATGAGCTGTGCCACACCTTATCGCAGGTCTTTGTGCCGGGCGGATTGTTGTGGGCATTGCCGAGCTCATAATGGATTGTGCCCTGTGAGGGTCTGTCAAAAATTTCTTCATTCTTTATGGGGAAGCTGCGTGAAAAATTATGCTCGTGACCCGCAAAGAGGATATCAAGCTTTTCCATACATTCACGCATCATGGGATATGCATCGTCATTTGCAAGGTTGGGACCTGCATAGTAAATGGGAAAATGATAGCTGCCGAGTTTCCACGTTTTGTCGCTTGAATCAAGGTCTTTGCTTGCCCATTCATTAACAAGCTCAGGCTCATTTACACCAAAAACAATGAAATGTGCGTTGCCGTAATCAAACGAATAATTTTCTGTCTGCCAACCTTCGGGTCCATTTTTGGGGTAAGAATATTCAAGCTGTGTATTAAAGAATTCAGCAGGCTCGGCATAATATCTGTCAACCTCTTCGGGGAAATACTGCGCAAAGCCGCGATTATCGTGGTTGCCGCAGCACATCATATAAGGAACGTGTTCGATTATACCTTTCATACCCTCAAACATAGCGTTCCACTGAATTTCGTGCTGGCCGCAGTTTGTGTTGTCCCCTGCGGTAAGAATGAACTTGACCTCAGGGTGCTCGGCAAGAACTTTTTTGAGGAATGCGTTCAGACGGGAATAATCGGGGTTATAATGGTCATCGTCCTTTTGATGGTCAGATATAACGATAAATCTGAACTTCTCAAGATTATCTTCCTGAGTTTCAAAATAAAATTCTTCGCTGCGGTTTTCACTGCTGCCGCAGGTATAATAATATCTTGTGCCCGGCTTTAAATTATCTGCCTTTGCCCAGAAAATGTTGCTGGTGTTCACATCACTTTTGAACGGCTTGATGACTGCGTTTGTAACGCGCTTTTCGCCGTCTTTTTCATAATATTCGATATATCCCTCGCTAACGTCTGCACTCGCACGCCAGGTTACAGTCATAGTGTGTCTTGCATCTCCGTTGATGCTGACCATAATATGGTCGGGTTTTTCGGTTGCAAATCTGTAATTAGGTGTTTTCTGCATAAAATTACCTTCTTATTTCATTGTTATTCTGAAAAGTCTTGCGCCGTGGCTGTTTACATCGGCAGAGAAAACGTCGTTTGTAACGGCATATTCCTTATGAGCCCACATATCCCACACAGAATACTCACAGCCTGTAAAAGCAATATCCGAAATATCAAAGCTGATTTCTCTTATATCGTCATCAGTGTTAAAAAGAGCAACAAATTTGCATCCCTCGCCCTTTGAAACCCAGATAATTTCGCCCTTGCCGTCGGTTTCTATGCGGCTGAACTGCTTTGCTCCGCTTGAATTTTTGAGCATATCAATAAGCTCACTGTTCTGAAGCAGAGAAAGGGTGAATTCATCGTTATCGCGCATTTCGCCGCCCATCATAAGAGGTGAACGGAAAATTGACCAGAGCGTCATCATTGTTATCTGCTCATCGTGGGTAAAGCGTGTATATCTGCCGCGGTATTCGGGAAGAATTTCGGTGAGCTGTATTCTGCCGAGAGGAAGCATATCGCAGTCCGGCCATGCACCGGGCTGAACGTAGTCCTGCCAGGCATAGCAACGTTCAAACATTGCATGAAGCTTATCCCAGGAATCCCAGAAATCACCTGTCATACGCCAGAGATTTGCGTTTGCGGCAAGGTGTTCGTGTTCCCACACGGGAGCGGGTCCGGGTGAAAGGCTCAGAACGATATCTCTGCCGCAGTTATCAATAGCCTTGCGCAGCATTTCTATTTCTTTTCTTGCGGAATAGGGATTATCCTTTAAAAATTCGGTGTTTGAAATATCGTCACACTTAACGTAGTCAACACCCCAGGAAGCATAGAGTTCAAAGAGTGAGTCATAATATTCCTGTGCACCCTTTGCCTTATAATTAACGCCGTACATATCGGTGTTCCACGGGCAAACGGAAAACTGCAGAGCAATATCACGGGCGGTAACACCTTCAGTGACGGTTGCGGTGTTTCTGTGAACAGCCTGTCTGGGAATACCTCTCATAATATGTATACCGAACTTTAGACCGAGTGAATGAATATAATCGGCAATCGGTTTGAAGCCTTTGCCGCCGGCGGATGAAGGAAATCTCTCGGGCGCAGGAATAAGACGCGAGTATTCATCCATATAAAGCTCAACAAAGTTGTGGTAATAATAGCTATCGGCAGTTGGTTCAGACCACTGAATGTCACAAACAACGTATTCCCAGCCGTAATCCTTAAGATGCTCTGCCATATAATCGGCGTTGGCAAGAAGCTGTTCTTCGTTGACGGCGGCGCCGTAACAATCCCAGCTGTTCCAGCCCATAGGCGGTGTTTTGGCTAATCTTTTATGCATATCAATTATCCTTTCTGTAAACCCTCAGGCTGAACTGCGCTTTTGTCTGAAGTTTATCAAGCATTTCAAGCTTCTGCTGGTCATTTGCAGATGTTTTGTAATAATACGGTGTCATTTTGAAAAGATTCTGAATAACTTCGTTGCAGTCAAGAGTGATAATGTTTTCTGTCACAATTTCTTTTTCGAGCGTAAAACCTTCAATTTCAGTTTCAACCGGGTCATTATAATATGCAACGTCATAAACAGCCTGCTTCAGCTCATAGAGATGATCTTTTAGAGGTACAACTCTTATAAGAAAACCGCCCTTTTTGAGAACACGGCAGTATTCATCAAATGCTTCGGGTGAAAAAACATTAAGCACGGCATCAAACGAATTATCGGCAACGGGTAATTTGAAAACACTTGCAACCGCAGTTGAAACGCCACTTTTTCTTTTGAATGCAAATTCAAGCGCATCCTTTGAGATGTCAATGCCGCTCATTATGACTTCCTTGCCGCTTTGTGCAAGAAATCGCAGAATTGCGGAGGAATAATAGCATTCGCCGCATCCGGCATCAAGCACGGCAGAGCCGTTTTGCAGATAATCGAGGCAAACCTCACATAGCTTGTCACAGAGAAATTTATAATAACCTTTGTCAAGAAAATCACGCCTTGCCCTGACCATCAGCCTGTCGTCACCGTGGCGTTTGGCAGAGGATTTGGAGGACATTAGCAGATTGACGTAGCCGAATTTTGAAATATCAAAGTTGTGCGAAAGCGAGCATTTGAGGCTGTTGCCGACCTGCTGAAGCTCACCGCCGCAAACGGGACAAACAAATGAAACCATAATCAGACCCTATGTTTTTCAATCTTTCTTATCATACTTCTGCCAACGTCATGTGCAAAGCGCAGACAGGCAGGAAGTAAATCTTCAGGGAAGCCTGCAAAGAAATTTCCCGCTTCGTAGGTGAAATTACCCTTGTAATCTATTTCGCCCAGTGCCGTGAGGATTGAATCCCAATCCATTTCCATAAGATAAGGCAGAGTATGCGAATCATGGAAATTATCATTATCATGGATATGCAGAGCACCCAGACGCTTGTTACCCATTTCCTTTATCATTGTAGCGGCATCTTCACCAACAAGACCGCAGTGACCAAGGTCAAGGCAGCAGGTAAATGCATCGGATTCAAGAGAATCAAAATAATCATTGAAATCAGCCGCTGTGCTGCAAACGTTAGGCACGATATGGTCGGTGTCCCAGCCCCACATATTTTCAAGAGCGATTTTAACGCCGAAATCACGGGCATACGGCTCAAGATTTTTATAAAATTCGATGTTTCTCTCTTTTTGGCAGCTGTTAAACTGAATGGGATGCACAACACATATTTTTGCATCAAGCAGACCTGTTACCTCGAGTGCTCTTTTGAGCTTATAATCAAGCTTTTTATTATATTCATCGTTGCCTTCACGCATTGAGGGAAACGGTGCATGAGCCTGCTCAAAGGAAACGCCGTTGACGGTGGCTATGTTGCGGATATTTTTTATGTACTTTCTGAAGCCCTCTTTTTCAAGAGGATTATTATCTTCATCCATGAAAAACATAGAATAGTCAATGCCGTCAAAGCCGCTTTTGCTAATCATTCTGACAGCCGCCTCGTCACCGAGTCTGGGTGCGACTGATTCAGTGTGTGCAATAAGTTTCATAAATCTGCCTTCTTTCGAAATAAAGT
>JAZNBM010000023.1:0-2193 GCA_045587045.1 Acutalibacteraceae bacterium
AACAAATATGCTGAAGGTTATCCCGGAAAGAGATACTATGGCGGATGTGAATGCGTTGACGTTGTTGAGCAGCTTGCAATCGACAGAGCAAAGGAGCTTTTCAGTGCTGAAGCGGCAAACGTTCAGCCTCATTCAGGCGCACAGGCAAATATGGCGGCTTATTCCGCAATTCTTCAGCCCGGCGACGTTGTTATGGGTATGAATCTTGCTCACGGCGGTCATCTTACACACGGCTCACCCGTAAACGCCAGCGGTAAGCTTTATAAATTTGTTCCCTACGGCGTGGGCGACGACGGCTTTATAGATTACGATGAGCTTGAAAAAGTTGCAAACGAAGCTAAGCCCAGACTCATTGTTGCAGGCGCTTCAGCTTATGCGAGAACAATTGATTTTGAACGTATTTCAAAAATCGCAAAGTCAGTCGGTGCATATTTTATGGTTGATATGGCTCACATTGCGGGTCTTGTTGCTGCAGGTCTTCATCCTTCACCCGTACCCTATGCGGATATCGTAACAACCACAACGCACAAAACTCTCAGAGGCCCCAGAGGCGGTCTCATTCTTTGCAAAGCAGAGCTTGAAGCAGCCATCAACAAGGCTATTTTCCCCGGCAATCAGGGCGGACCTCTTATGCACGTTATTGCCGCAAAGGCTGTTTGCTTCGGCGAAGCGCTTAAGCCTGAATTCAAAGAATACCAGAAGCAGATTGTTGCAAACTGCGCAGCTCTTGCAAAGGGTCTTACCTCAAGAGGCGTTAACCTTGTTTCGGGCGGTACGGACAACCACCTTATTCTTGTTGATCTTCGCTCACTCGGAATCACGGGCAAAGAGCTTGAGCGCAGACTTGACGAGGTTTATATCACAGCAAACAAAAACGCCATTCCCAACGACCCCGAGAAGCCTTTTGTTACAAGCGGCATCAGACTTGGCACAGCTGCAGCAACGTCAAGAGGTCTTGATGAAGCGGATATGGATAAAATTGCAGAATATATTTATCTTTGCGCAACGGACTTTGAAAACAGCGCCGATAAAATCAGAGAAGGCGTTAACGAAATCTGCCGCAAATATCCTTTATACGAATAATAAATAATTAAACTGTTGGAGATGAATGAAATGAAAGGTATTTTTACAGCACTTCTTACACCTTTTAAGGATGACTATTCAATTAACGAGGCATCCCTCAAAAAGCTTGTTGAATTTAACCTTGAAAAGGGCATCAACGGCTTTTACGTTGGCGGCAGCACAGGCGAAGGTCTTATTATGACCACAGAAGAACGCAAGGAAGTTTTTCGTATTGTCAAGGAAGCTGCAGGCGACAAAGTTCCTCTTATAGCTCACTGCGGTTCAATTTCAACAGACGAAGCAATCAGCATGGCAAAAACAGCTGAAGATCTCGGCTACGATGCTGTTTCGGCAGTTGCTCCTCTCTATTACGGCTTCTCGTTCCCCGCAATCAGAAAATATTATGACGATATCGTTTCAAGCGTAAATATTCCCATGGTTGTTTATAACTTCCCCGGCGGAAGCGGTGTAACGTTCACAGCTGATTATGCGGCTGAAATGTTTAAGGACGAGCGTTATATGGGTATCAAGCACACATCAAACGACCTTTACACGCTTCACCAGTTCAAGCAGAAGATTGACAGACCTGTTACAATCTTCAACGGCTTTGATGAAATGTGCCTTGGCGGTCTTGCAATGGGTGCAGACGGCGCAATCGGCAGCACATATAACTTTATGGGCGACAAGTTCATAAAGATTTTTGAAGAATTCAATGCAGGCAATATTGAAAAAGCTCAGGAAATCCAGACTGAAGCCAACAAGATCATTGCCGAAATGATCAAGTACACGGTTCTTCCCTGCGAAAAGGCAATTATGACTCACCTCGGCATCGACTGCGGTCCCTGCAGAAGACCCTTCCTGCCTCTCACCAAGGAAGCTGACGAAGCTATGGCAAGAATCGCAGCGTCCCTTTGATGGTCAACAATTGCAAAACGAATATTTTCTGTTCTGAGAGAAAAAACAAAACGGACTCACTTCGGTGAGTCCGTTATTTTATGCAATCAACCACAAGTTATACTTGTGGAGAACATAAAAGCGTAAGCGTTGATTGTTAGAAAAAAAGCCCTCCTTTGATATAATTGAAAAAGCAACACCAACTCCAAAAACCAAAAACCAAACCACCTCCAATAA